>JAYEHR010000100.1:0-10898 GCA_034659615.1 Methanobacteriota archaeon
CAAGAACTTCGAGATGTTTGTATTCTTCTTTCAAAGCAAAATCAGTTAGGGAGTTCATAAGTAAGTATACGCAATCATAAAATATAAATATACTGTTTCTAAATGGGTTTATCAAAATTCTCTAAAGTAGTTGTTGTAGATGAGATTGTTGCTGGATTCCTCCATATAGATGCCGTAATTATTACTCTGTATCATGTTGCTGGTCAGCGTGTTGTCGCTGGAAAAAATCAGATAGATGCCGTAATAGGTATTGTTAGATGCCGTAATAGGTATTGTTCGATGCCGTGTTGTTGATCAGGATGCCGTTGCTGGAAGATCCCAGATAAATGCCTGCATTAGGATATGCAGCAGCACCACCCACATTGAACCCGCTGATGGCCACATTATCAGCAGTAACCTCGAAAACATGATCGCTGTATAATGCGGCAATGACGTTCGTAACAGCAGCACCACCGGTAGAAGTAATATTCACCTGCTTGTTCACGTCCACGTTCTCGTTGTACGTGCCCGGATATACCTTAATGGTGTCACCTGGGGTGGCGTTGTCGATAGCTGCCTGGATGGTGGTGTGGTCCTCACCACCACTATCATCAACTGTGATAGTTGCCGCAGCCACTGGATGGATTGCGAACGTGGTCAGTGTCAATGCGATTAGCAACAACAATAGACTTTTCAGCCAGAACGGATGGGTGTCTTCCATGTATAATCACTCCCTGCGAATATTTTCCACATATGCATTAGTACCCAATTGTAACAATGGGATCATAGATTAAATAATTAATCCAGAATACAGCAGCAGGACTAAATCAAGGCTAATGTTGCCCATTCTCACAAAAATGAGGTTCACAAAAACAGGCAAACACGCTCGTCCTTACGAGTTAAATGCCTGCTGCAGCTCAAGGTGCAGCAAGTAATATCTTCGCACAACAGCAGTTTGCAGGATGCCACCTCTCCAAAAGGTGGCATCAGGAATGGTCTTCAATAAAGGAAGACTGATGGAATGACCATCAAATACTGAGTTCTTCCATCCGTCCCACAGCTTCGTTGATGCGCTCGACGGTCTGTGTCAGTGCGAACCGGATGTAGCCTTCACCATAATCGCCGAACCCGACACCCGGGGTTGCCACGATACCGGCTTCCTCGAGCAGGAGCCTGGAAAATCCTATGGAATCATAGTTCTCCGGGATCGGTGCCCATACGTAGAATGTTGCCTTTGGTGGTTTCACATCAAGACCCATGGCATTGAGTCCTTTGAGCAGTGCATCCCGCCGGTCAGCATATATCTTGTTCATATCAGCAACGCACTGCTGGGAACTTGAGATCGCAGTGATACCGGCTCGCTGTACGGCTTCGAATGCTCCCGAATCAATGTTGGACTTGACCTTACCAAAACCACTGATGATATCGCTGTTACCAACGGCAAAGGCAATGCGCCAGCCGGTCATGTTGTAGGTCTTGGACAGGGAATACAGCTCGATGCCCACATCCATAGCACCATCCATGCTCAGGAAGCTCGGGGACTGGTAGCCGTCATAGACCATATCAGAGTACGCATTATCATGAATTACTACGATATCATTCTCCCTGGCAAAATCCACAACTTCCTCGAAGAAATTCAAAGGAGCTGTGGCCGAGGTCGGATTATTCGGATAGTTGAGGAACATGAGCTTCGTCTTCTTGAGAACATCCGCAGGGACAGCTTCAAGGTCCGGCAGAAAATCATTCTCCTCTAGTAGAGGCATGATGTGAGGCACACCACCTGCGAACTGGGTCCCGATCTTATACACGGGGTAGGCAGGGTCCGGCACCAGTGCCACATCGCCCGGGTTCAGGAACGCAAGAGGCAAATGAGCCACGCCTTCCTTGGAACCGATCATCGTGAGTGCCTCAGAGGCAGGGTCGATGTCGATACCTTTCGTATCCTTGCACCACTGTGCAGCAGCTTCCCTGAATTCCATCATGCCGGTGTATGATGGGTACCGATGGGTAGCAGGATCCCGTACCGCCTCGCACATGGATTCCACGATATGGGACGGGGTGGGCTGGTCCGGATCGCCTACACCAAGATCGATCACATCCACACCTTTGGATCTCATCTCTGTTTTTGCTTCATCGATCGTTGCGAACAAATATGGAGGTAGTGCATTGATTCTGTCTGCGTACATTGGTTCACCTTATTGTATGATAGTGTATTTCCATTTATTGATTATTGTAACCGCCTTTATTGTAGCAAACCTATTTAAGAATCATGGGTGCTCGTCTGCACGGCCAACAGCGCAGAAATTGCAGTTGTGGTATGATCCAGAACATAATCCTATGGACTGGAATATGTTGTTGGTTCCTAAACTCATTCTATAGAAAAACCGATAAAGTTAAAATGCAAAACAACATATAATTTACAAGTTAAATATAGGTATAAAATGTAGTTCCCTTCTACGACCCAGAGACTAAAAGCCTTTGCAAGTACCATCTTCTTTGTAGCTCTGCTACCCCTTCTCGCAATGCCTACGATGGCAAAAGAAGCAACGAACAATGGTGTAGAAGAATACATGACGATATCACTCCAGGGACCAGACGTAGCTCTGCTGTTCTACACAGGCTCGCTGGTACTCATAATCCTCCTCACAATTCCATTATACCTGCAGGTAAAGAAAAAGATATCAGGACTTGATCAGGCGAACAACGATCTCAAAAAAGATATTAGAAAACTGGAACTCGCAGAACAGGAAGCTCAGCACTACGTTGATGAGCTTAAACTATCAAATGAGTTCAAAGACACATTTACAGATATACTCCACCATGATCTGCTTAATCCTGCAAATGTGGTCAAAGGATTTACACGGGTACTTCAGAGAGACGAATCCGATGAACAACGGCAGAGATTCCTGCAGCTGATCCAGATGAACAACGACAAAATGATCAATCTTATCGAGAACGCTGCCCAATTTGCAAAGCTTGAGAACTTTGAGCTACTCGATGTAAAAAGGATCGAACTCAATAATATGATCAAACTGTCCATCGAAGGGTTGCGGGTCCAGATCAATGAAAAACACATGAAGATCCTGTTCGAACCCGACCACGATCATTACGTTATGGCAAATCCGATCATCGATACGGTATTCACGAACCTTATTTCCAATGCTATTAAGTACAGCCACGAAAACAGCAAGGTATTCATTAATATTCACGATCACAACGAGTTCTGGAAGATCACCGTTACGGACTCTGGCGAAGGTGTCCCGGATGAGGATAAAGAATACATATTCGACCGTTTCAGGAGAGTTAACAAGACCGGTGTAAAAGGTACAGGACTGGGGCTCGCAATCGTGAAAAAAGTAGTGGACCTGCATGGTGGTCTCATTGGCGTGGAAGATAATCCTGAGGGGAAGGGAACTGTGTTCGGAGTGATGCTACCAAAGTATGATCGGGATAACTGATGTGTTTGATAGCAAATATATTACGTTTTTGGTATATTACCAAATATGGCTGTCGAACAACTGTCATAACTGGTTGCAGAAAGCATTAAATAATATATTTGTACTATACTAAATATAGGCATTCAATCACGTATTTTCCCAATATCCCAATAACATCTAAGGGAGACCACAATTTGAAGGATACCGATGATGAATTGGGATATATATGGGATATTTGTACTGATACCAAAACCTGACCGACAGAAAGCTTCAACTATCTGGAATATCCCTATTATGAACTGGAAGACACATAATATGAAATGGAAGATCGCGTTTCTACTTGTCATGACACTGGCATTGCTGGCAAGTGGATGCATTGGACCACAACAGGAAGACACCGATCGGTCGGTCTATGATGGAGAAGACAAGATCATCGTGGCAGTGAGCATACTCCCACAGGCAGAGTTCGTGGAACAGATCGCTGGAAAGCGAGTACGCACGATTGTGATGATCCCGCCAGGAGCAAGCCCGGCCACCCATGAACCAACTCCCGGACAGCTAACGGACGTAGCTGATGCCAGTATGTATGCGATAGTCGGATCAGGATTGTCTTTTGAAGATGTGTGGCTTACCAAGATCAGGGCTGTCAATCAGGACATGCTGATCGTAGACTCATCCGAAGGGATCACTCTACGAATGATGGAAGAGGGAACAGATCCTCATATATGGACTTCCCCACAAAATGCGAAAGTGATGGTAGAGAACATCTATCAGGGTCTGGTCAGGATCGACCCCGATAATCAGGATACCTATTATGCGAACAAGGAAGAATACCTGGACAAACTCGATAAGGCGGATGCTGATGTCAGGAATACCCTGTCTGGTAAAGAGGGAAGTAGTTTCATGGTCTTCCATCCATCATGGGGCTACTTTGCCGATGAGTACGACCTCAACATGATATCTATTGAGATCGAAGGCAAAGAACCAAGTGCGCATCAATTGAGCCAGATCATCGACACGGCCAAACAAAATAATATAACGATCATATTCGTGCAGGTACAATTCAGTTCCCAGAGTGCTGAGGCTATTGCACAGGAGATCGATGGGACGGTCGTTCCCATTGACCCGCTTGCAGAAGATTATGTGGAAAATATCGGGATCGTTACCGGAGCATTTGTACAGGGGCTGGCTGAGTGATAAATGTCTGACCTGATGGGAGATGAAGGAGCATGAGTGCAGCGATCGAACTTGAAGGTGTGTGGGTATATTACAATGACACAGTCGTACTTGAAGATGTGAAACTCACCTTGCAGGAAGGAGGGAATTTTCTAGGTATCATCGGACCCAATGGGGGAGGGAAAAGTACCCTCCTGAAGGTAATACTGGGATTGATAAAACCACAGAAGGGAACAGTAAAGGTCTTTGGCAAAGACCCAAGGGATGCTCGTCGATACGTTGGGTATGTACCTCAATATCCAGCCTCGAACCTGGACTTTCCTATCAGTGTATGGGAAGTTGTCATGATGGGAAGAGTTGGACAAAAAGGACTGTTCAAGAGATATGGTGAGAATGACAAGAAAGCAGCCTACGATGCATTGAAGAAGGTCGATATGCTGCAATACAGGGACTCTCAGATAGGAGAGTTATCAGGGGGACAGCGACAACGTGTATTCATTGCCCGATCCCTGGTCAACGATCCAAAATTGCTCCTACTGGATGAGCCAGCAACCGGCATCGATTCAATTGCGCAAAAGAATTTCTATGAACTCCTGAACGATCTCAAATCAACGATCACCATCATTATGGTGTCTCATGATATCAGTGCGATATCCATCTACGTGGACAAGATCGCATGTTTGAACCAGAGACTCTACTATCACAATTCAAAGGAATTGAGTGCAGAAGACCTTGAACGGTCCTACCAGTGTCCTGTGGAGATGATCGCACATGGTGTGCCGCATAGAGTATTGAAGGACCACCAGGGATGATACCATGTTAGAGATGCTGCAATACGATTTCATGAGATATGCCATCCTTGCCGGCCTGCTTGCCAGCATTGCATGCGGGGTTATCGGGGTCTATGTGGTAGTGAAACGTATCGTATTTATAAGTGGAGGGATCGCACATGCCTCGTTCGGTGGTATCGGACTGGGATACTATCTGGGGGTAAACCCCATCATGGGGGTTCTGCCGTTCGGTGTCATCTCTGCCCTGGTCATGGGCCTGGTGAGCAGGAGGTCAAAGATCGCAGAAGATACCGCGATCGGCATTCTGTGGTCAGTGGGGATGGCCATAGGCATCATTTTCATAGCGATGACACCAGGATATGCCCCTGACCTGATGACATATCTTTTTGGTAATATCCTCACAGTACCTCTCTCCGATCTTTACCTGATGTTCATACTCGATATCGTTATCGTGGGAACGGTCTATCTGTTCTATAAAGAGTTCATGGCCCTGAGCTACGATGAGGATTTCGCGACCGTTGCGGGTATCCCTGTAGAACTCATCTATCTGCTACTACTATGCCTGATAGCCCTGACAGTGGTGATAATGATACGGGTTGTAGGACTCATACTGGTCATCGCCCTCTTGACCATCCCCGCAGCATTGAGCCAGCGATGCACCAACCGACTTAGCACGATGATGCAACTCTCGATCCTGTTCGGTGCCTCATTTACCATAATCGGGCTCATGCTTTCATATTATTTTGATGTGCCGTCAGGTGCCACTATCATACTGGTGATGGCTACAGCATACCTGTTGCATTTCTCATTGATGGACCGGATCCATCTGGGCAAGCGCAAAAGGTATTAATTGTAGTAGCAAGAAAGACATATCGGTTACTCATAGACAGAACCAGATATTATACAAAATTCAATGTAACCTCCCACTGACCAGATCAATCGATTGATGGTTTATCTACGACATTGACTTATTCCATAAGGAACCAGGATATGAACATGTTATCAGATAAGATACTGGATAGCACATGCAAAGGGGTATGGGCAGTCGATAAAGATAAGAAGATCCTCTTTTTCAACAAGGGAATGGAAGATCTTACCGGCCTGAAAAAGGATGAGGTCCTTGGTAAGGATCTGGAGGAATATGTATATTCTTCGGAATATATCGGAGATGAAGCGCACTTTAGAGAACTGTTCCTTCGTGTCAAAGAAACCCTTGAACCTGCTCCGTACAATTCCTTTCCCCTGGTGACGAAAAATGGGAACCTGATCTTCCAGACAGGAGAATTGATCCCTCTTCTTGATGAATATGGTAAATACGATGGGATCGTCTGTACCATAAAAAGTGTCACCGAACAGGAGATCGGCGAGGAAACACTACGCGACCGGTTAAGATCGAAGAAGAGATTGAAGGAGATCTACAAGAACAGTCCTGTAATTGCATTTTTGTGGACTGCCGAGAAAGACTGGCCTGTCGAGTTCGTTTCAGAGAACATCGCACAGTTTGGTTACACTCCTGAAGATTTCGTTGATGGGAATATGATATATGGGGATATTGTGCACCCCGACGATCTGGACCTGGTACGCTCTGATATCTCGGAACTTGAAATTGGAGGGCAGACATATTTTACCAAAGAATACAGGATATTGACCCGATCCGGAGAAGTTCGCTGGGTTACCGAGCGTTCCATGCTTGGACGCAGCGAGGAAGGTGAACCTACGTATTATCAGGGGATCATAATCGATATCACGGACAGGAAGCAGGCAGAAGAGGCCATGCTTGAATCTGAGAAAAAATATCGCTTGATCTTTGAGAACTCACCCCTTGGAATATTCCATTTTGATGAGAAGGGGGTGATCACACATTGTAATGAAAATATAGTAAAGATCATTGGCACTCCCAGAGAGAGGATCATTGGGTTCAACATGCTAACAGATCTGAAAAACGAAAAAATGAAGGCAGCTGTCCGTAAGGTCTTTGATAGGAAAAATGGGCACTATGAGGGGGAATACACTGCCGGCACAAGCCGAAAGGTCACGCCGATCAAAGCTGACTACAGTCCAAATATCAGTGAGGACGGGACCCTTCTGGGCGGGGTAGGTATCGTGGGAGATATCAGCGTTAGGATGAAAGCCGAAGAAGGCCTGCGCCTGGATGAATCTCGTCTTGAAACACTGGTAAAACTCAACCAGATGACAGAAGCCTCGTTGCAGGAGATCATTGACTTTGCACGAGGGGAGGGAGTCCGACTCACCAGCAGCGATTTTGGATACATCGCCTTCCTTGATGAGAATGAAAAGCTCCTCAAAATGCGATCATGGTCCGATAGTGCAATGAACGTCTGCAATATACATGATCGGATCGTTGAGATCCCCATCGGTACTACAGGACTCTGGGGGGAAGCCGTCCGGCAGAGGAAAGCCTATATCAACAATGATTATGATGCCCCCAATCCACTTAAAAAAGGATATCCGGAAGGACACGTGAAACTGATCCGCCACATGGACGTCCCTGTTTTTGAAAAAGGTAAGATCGTGGCTCTTGTGGGCGTAGGCAACAAAAAAGTGGACTATGATGATTCGGACGTTCGCCAACTCAGGCTTCTGATACAGGGTATGTGGAGACTTGTACAGCGCAGAAAAGCGGAAGATAATCTCAAGGAATATTCAGAACAACTGGCGGCAGCAAATGAGGAGCTCAAGTCCCTTGATAAGATGAAGGATGAGTTTCTATCCAATGTCAGTCATGAGCTCAAGACACCTCTTACATCCATCAATGGCTACACCCAATTGGTATGTGATGGCACGCTGGGTGATCTCAATGAGCAACAGAAAAAAGCCGAGACCACCGTTATGAGGAATACAGATCGCCTCAAGAGACTGGTGGATTCACTGCTCTATCTAAGCAGGACGCGGGCAGGGACAGTAGAATATATATTTGAGCCTTTGCAGATATCCCAGATCATTGATAACACCTTCCTTGACCTAAAGGTCCAGGCCGAGGGGAAGGGAGTTACACTGGAGACGAATGTGTCTGATGATCTCCCAACGATCAGTGGTGATAGGGATAAACTGATGGATATGCTGACGAATCTTGTTGATAATTCCATAAAATTCACTCCTAAAGGAGGTACGGTAACAGCCAGCGTTGAGGAGGAGGGAAAATATCTCCATCTCGTTGTGAAGGATACGGGCATAGGTATCCCGAAGGACAAGATCCCGAAACTGTTCCAGCGATTCTACCAGATCGATGCTTCCGGAAAACGTAAATACGGAGGTACGGGGCTTGGACTCTATATATGCAAGAAGATCGTTGAAGCGCATAATGGGAATATCTGGATAGAAAGCGAGGGCGAAGGACGGGGAACAGAGGTCCATACCCAACTGCCAAGATCAACTACCACCGATTAAAACGATAGACCCTGCTCCGCTTCGGTGAAAGAGTTTGTCAATATGCCATCTGGCCTATCGTCGGTATGTCTTGAACAAGACCGATCTCTTTTTAACTGTTCGTAGCCATACCACGCTACAATTGTAGTAACGTTCAGGAACAATGATCTATCTATGAGGAATTTATGAGCGACATTTTACGAAGAGGGCGACTATCATCAGTCCCTGACGAGGAGATCATGAAGTTCACATCCTCGATGGATGCTGATAAATGGATATTCAAGGCAGACACGTTGGTGGATCTGGCACACACGGTTATGCTGAAAGAGCAGCAGATCATAACGGATAAAGAGTGTGCAAGTATACTTGATGGGATACTGACGATCCGGGAAGAGGGGATCGAAAAGCTCGACCACACATATGAGGACATACACATATCCCTTGAATCCAGACTGATCGATCTCGTGGGTGCGGATATTGGCGGGAGGATGCATTCCGGACGCTCCCGCAATGATGAGGTTGCAACATGTATCCGGCTTACCCTGCGAAATGAGATGCTTAAACTCATGGACGAGCTTCTCGAGCTTCGGCGCACATTGACCCACATTGCATCTGAGAACGTGGATACGATCATGCCGGGTTTTACACATCTGCAACATGCACAACCCACTACACTGGCTCACCATCTGCTGGCACATTCGGATGCGATTTCCCGTGATCTCGGACGTTTGATGGACAGTCTGGAACGGGTGAACCTGTGCCCTCTGGGCGCTGCAGCCTTTGCATCCACAGGATTTGATATTAACAGGGAACGTACCCGGGAGCTGCTCGGATTTAATGGACTTGTCGAGAATTCCATGGATGCCGTGAGTACCCGTGACTTTCTGATCGAGGTTGCGGCCGCCCTTACGAATGTCATGATCAATCTGAGCAGGATAGCAGAGGAGATCGTTGTCTGGTCATCCTCGGAATTCGATTTCATCGAACTGGATGACAGGTACGCTTCGACCTCATCCATCATGCCCCAGAAAAAGAATCCGGATACGGCCGAACTTCTGCGGGGAAAGAGCAGTGTGGCCATTGGGTCGCTGATGTCGCTGATATCGATCTGCAAGGCGCTGCCCATGAGCTATAACCGGGACCTTCAGGAAGCAACACCGAACATGTGGAGATCTGTTGAGACCACACGTGCTGCGGTCAGGATCATGAGCGGAATGGTTGCTACCATGACCATCAATAAAACCATAATGGCATCACAATCAACATCCGGATTCACCACGGCGACCGAACTGGCGGACACCATGGTCCGTGTATGTGGCATTCCCTTCAGGACTGCGCACCAGATCGTGGGGATGCTCGCACGCGGTAGTGGCGCTCCGACCCTGAGCGAGATCGATGCGGTCGCACACAACGTGACCGGTGAGAGTCTGAGCAGTCAGGGCTTAACCGAGAATATGATCAAAGAAGCCCTGGACCCGATACTCAATGTCAGAAAGCGACAGGTGATCGGTGGCCCCTCGCCCCGGGAAATGGAACGGGCCCTCGGGAAGCGCAGAGAGCATATTGTTAAGGATACACAGGAGATCGATGCGGTCCGGTCCAGAATAGGGATGAAGATACAGGATCTGTTCGATGTGGTTGATGAATATCGGTTGATGAAATGATCCGAATGTACAGGCAGTATGACAATAGATCTTAAGCATTTTAATGATCACAGTATTATGGAACGGTGCCATATTATCTAAATTATCTTCAAAGGGATGAGCATGGATCTTGAACAGGGCGACAGGATACGGATAGAAAAGAACGATGAGGTGTACGAGGGTGTTGTGATGCCCAGCACTACCAGACATGTGGTCATCAAGATGGTAAGCGGATACAATGCCGGTATTGATCCGGATGGTGCAACCATCACACTTCTCGAGAAAAAGAAAATAAAAACTGGAACCGGAGCTCCACACAGAACCGAACGGAAAAAGGGCCTTCCGAAAGTATCCATCCTATCGACAGGCGGTACCATTGCAAGCAAGATCGATTACCGAACCGGTGCGGTGACCGCACAGTTCTCAGCTGATGATATAGTGAATGCGATACCTGAACTCACGGGCATTGCGAACATCAGTGGAAA
>JAYEHR010000100.1:10998-13339 GCA_034659615.1 Methanobacteriota archaeon
TATCGACAGGCGGTACCATTGCAAGCAAGATCGATTACCGAACCGGTGCGGTGACCGCACAGTTCTCAGCTGATGATATAGTGAATGCGATACCTGAACTCACGGGCATTGCGAACATCAGTGGAAAAGCCATATACAATGTACTGTCCGAGAACATGAAGGCTGAGTACTGGATAGAACTTGCCCGTGCAGTCGCTGAGGAGATCAATAACGGTGCCGACGGTATCGTCGTTGCCCATGGGACCGATACCATGATGTATTCGGCTGCAGCGATTGCATTCATGATTAAAACACCAGTCCCGATCGTGTTTGTCGGTTCCCAGCGAAGTGCCGACCGACCAAGCAGCGACAATGCAATGAATGCAATAGCTGCCGTCCGGGTGGCGACCAGCGATATCGCAGAGGTCTGCGTTGTCATGCACTCCACGACCTCGGACGATCACTGTGACATCCATTACGCCACAAAAATAAGGAAGATGCACACATCCCGCCGGGATGCGTTCCATTCCATCAATACCTCACCCATTGGACATGTTGAGCATCCCAATGGCCGGATCGTGACCACACTCGACCATGCCAGACGCGGGGACTGCGAACTGGAACTTGCAGACACCCTGCAACTCAACTGTGCCCTGGTCAAGTACATCCCGGGCGCATCTTCGGACATCCTGTCCTACTACATCGATTCCGGATACAGGGGGATCGTGATCGAAGGGACCGGCCTGGGACACGTCTCCACCGACTGGATCCCATCCATCAAACGCGCAGTGCAGGCAGGCATACCGGTGGTCATGACATCCCAGTGCCTGAGCGGCCGGGTATGTGACCGGGTATACGATACCGGAAAGGACATCCTTAAAGCCGGTGCAATCGAGGGCGAGGACATGCTGCCCGAGGTCGCCCTGGTCAAACTGATGTGGGTGCTTGGGCAAACACAGGACATGAACGAGGTCCGCAAGTTAATGGGAACGAACATCTGTCACGAGATGACCGAGCGCAGTCTCCAGTGAGATGTGTTTTTCACAGTCTTTCAAAAGAGATGACAATAGCTTGTGCTGTGCGTAGATTGGATGAAAAAAGAAAAAAAAGAGAGGACGCAGATTATGCGTCCAAAGGTGTTGGGAAATCTTAGAATCTCACATCGAAGTCTGCGATCATCTGCTGGCTGGCAACATCGATGATCTTGACTGTAATGGTCTCACCACTTGATCCAACTGGGTTCGCAGCATCAGAACCAGCGATTGTAGACGTATCAAGTTCTGGTGAAGTACTATAGAACAAGTATAGTTGTTCTCCTGCTTCAAATCGTGAATCATCAGTACTCATAGTTGTGTTTAGAGTAATTGGACCTTCAGTAGTGCTGTTACCTGATATAGACACTCTTGTATGTGCTGAGTCCAGTATTACAGCATCTCCGCCTTGGTGCTCAATTAATATTACATTCTGACTGTTCTGTGTCGATACACTTCCTTTCACACTCGCCTGCGGTGCTACTTCAGGTGCTCCCATTCCGAACACGAACGCTGCAATAACAGCTGCCAGGATGACGGTGATGGCGACCATCAGGATTACTCCGATGACCGGCGACACTGCGCCATCGTTCTTGATCATATCTTTTCCGAATCTCATATATTTCACTCCTGATTTTATGTTTATATTCTATTATTAGTCTGTATTATAATTCTCACTTGCTTGTTTGCTTCCGCTGCACTACCTTTTCGAGTTTGTGGGTCCACATCTCGTCACTAAGATCCGTGTACTCACATTCAAGATAATGATCAACAGCTGCACTTAGAGCATCTTTGGTCGAAGGCTCTTTAGTCTTTTTCTTGAGCGCCTCAAGTTGTTCCTCTGCGAGCACTGTTTGTGCATGTACTATTTTCATGGCCGGTTCTCCTGATCATCTAATCATGGGTGTACATGATCATACTACTCATTATGATAATAATCATGTGTATTCTATTTAAAACTTTTGGCTACAGAATAGAGGATCGCGTACATAGAAAACAAATATACACAAAAAACGTGCAATGCGGTCCTTCCCTGATGAAGAGCCGCCTGCAATCATAAATAAAATTTCAGATTGAGATCGGGAGCACTTATGTGATGATCTTGTCCAGCTGGTTTGTCTCCACAGCACGCCTGACCTCATAAGCAACACGCCGTCCCGTGCTCATTGGTTTGCGCCAGAGGGTATTGCCGTATGGATGACCCACTGACATGTGCACATTGGTACCGCCACCGACCCGTGGGGCCACATCATATATGGAGAAATTGAGGTCCTTGTCGATACATGTCTGCAGGCAGAACGGACCGATGACACCGGGATCATAGTATTTCT
>JAYEHR010000100.1:13439-34780 GCA_034659615.1 Methanobacteriota archaeon
ACTGACATGTGCACATTGGTACCGCCACCGACCCGTGGGGCCACATCATATATGGAGAAATTGAGGTCCTTGTCGATACATGTCTGCAGGCAGAACGGACCGATGACACCGGGATCATAGTATTTCTGGGATGCCTTTACGTATTTCTCAGCAAGCCTGAACACCTCTTCCAGCAGGGACTCGCGCAGGGTTGCCGAGTTGTGGCCGCACACCGTGTACTCAGGAGTGAGCTGGTGCTCTGCCAGTGTCATCTGCTGGGGTGCGGGCAACCGCACATGCCCATCGAGACTTGTCTCGAACCGCCAGTCGATACCAAGTAACTCGATCTTGTTCATCTCCTCCTCGATAGGGGAATAGAACAGGTCGAAATTGAATACGGGTCCGATGACATACCTCTCGATCCTGGCGCTTGCAAGGGCGTCCTCGGTGATAACACCCTGTTTGATCAGGGATCGGGACTTCTCAACATACTCATCGTATGTGCCTGCAGTAAAGAAACCGCGTTCAAGTTTTTTCACAGCATGCGGGAGCTTGATGATCGAAAGCTCATCGATGTCCTGCGGATCATTGATGCGTTCCGGGAAGGGGAGACCTGCTTTCTCCAGCAACCAGTAATAGTCCTGGCCGATCCCGCGTTCCTCACTGCGCAGCATGTTCCTGCTTCCCACAAGCGGCACAGCGAAATCGTTCTCGATCTCATCAATACCACAGTATGAGGTAAAGGAACGGTTCGGGATGAACAACACATCGTTATCCACAAGCATCTTCTGGTTCTCAGGTTTTAATACCTCATTGAACCGGTCATAGGTCACGGCCCCATCGACAATGCCACGTACAACATTACCCTCCACATCCCGCTGTGCACGGAAATAATCGGTATAGGTCTTCTCGCGCCCGGCCTGACACACTGCAAAGGTCTTGAATCCTTCCTCCACCGCACCATCGAACACATCCAGTGCAGAATGGGAAGCAACCGTCCCGATCTGGATATTATCTGTATAATAGCTCTCTGCAATCTCAACGATCTGTTTTCTATTGATCATCCTCATATCCTCTGTAATTGTGATTCTGCTTTATCCTCTGTAATTGGCATTCTGTTTTTAGATAATGGCTGCAGCATACAATAAAAGATTTGCCATGATAACACGAATAAGATAACTTCTTTCATCACACGTAAAATAACTTCATACCTGACCCTCCATCATATGAGACTTGCGACCAGGGGGGTGATGAATGTCTCAACCATCGCCGCAACGAACAGCATGGGCACTATCCAGTACATGAACACGTAGATCCCCTTCACAAGCTCATCCTTGATACGTACGTCCCTGCCCATGATCGCATACATTGCCTGTTGTCCCAGCCGAAGACCGATAGCAACTGACAATATCACCATCGGGAGTTCGATGATCCCATGCGGGATGATCGCGGCCAGCACAAATCCCAACCCCTCACTGGACGATGTAACGTAGCTTATCACTCCCAGCACATAGCCATTGTATGCGATGAAAATGATGGGAACCAGTCCAAATCCTACACCAAGAAGGATAGCGAACAGGCTTTTGATCGTATTGTTCAGGAATATGAACAGCATGATCTCAAGAGGGGAGAGGTCTTTTAGGATATCGATCAGTCCTTCAAGCTCCCCCAGTGCCAGCGCTGCTGAGTCCGGGTTCATTGATGTGTATACATAACCTGCTATGGTAGATAACACGAAGATGACCGCAATGGTCACCACATGATACCGCAGGTCGTACAGGTATTCTCTCAACATTCCAATATCGTATATCTCGTTCATGGTAATCAGATACCAAATGTCATTCGAATGGTGTTACGACATGCCGGAGACAGGCCAAGTATGATTATCACCATTTTCACGAACGTTCGTAAGGATAATGCTTCTTCATCATCATTGAACTGGGAATCAAGAATATACAGCACCGGTATGAATATCGCAAGCTTAAGGGGATACATGACCATTGCCGTACCGGTCAGTTCGATGAGATAGGAAGGCACCACATGTTTTTCATAATAGCCAAGCATGTCCACTCCTGCCACTGTCGAGGAAGCATCCAGCAGGTGTGCCCACACGATCACAAAGTTCAAACGGTCTGTGAGCATGGACAGACCGGCATACTTCGAAATAAGATAGATGATACCCGCAAGCAGTGTCCCGATGGATATGATGAACATCAATATAAAGGGGCGGCTTATGTCCTCCACGTACAGGAGCACAGATATATTGCAGATGAACCAGGCCATGCCACTCAGGGCAAAGGGCCTGTGCCAGTCGGCGACCTTACCCAGAACATATGTCCATCGGGACAACACAAGACAGACCAACGTCACGGCAAACACCACAAAGTAGATGTTGGGAGTGATGAACAGATAGCTCAGGGGTGCTGTGAAAACACCGGCATCCTCAAGCACTCGAAGAGAAGAGCCTGCAAGCACAAAGGGGATCACAGAGTATATAAAGTGATCATCCACTTCCACATCCAGCTTCCTCATCAAGCGGACCACACCAAAAACACAGATACCGAGGATCAGTGCCCAGGTGATGGTATTCACAGGATTGTATCCACTATCCTGGAAGATGGGATCCAGATAATACCTGTTAATAAATTGCAATATCTCATCTACAAATGCAGCCATAGTTCATTACGATCCATTTGAGACCATATACCCTGTAAGGCAATGGTGAATAAGTTGGTAAAATGTTCTAATAGCACTAATGTGTAATAAGATATTAGCATGAAAGGATAATATAAAATAGCTCTCACACAATATAACAATACAGAGAACAATAGAACAAGAATATGCAAGGATGGATCATAATGCACGAATACGCAATGAAGAACAAATGGATGCAACTTCCACGAGATATCCTTGTCGGACACGGCGTCCTTGGAGAGGTCACCGATGTGTGCAGGGACCTGAAATTGGGGAACAATGCCCTGATCGTGACCGGAAAGAAGACCCGATCGATAGCCGCAGACATCGTGTGCGACGCGCTGGATGATTTCAACTACGCGGTGGAGGTAATAACATCGACGGCAGCATCCAGGGACGAGGTTGAACGTGTCAAGGACATGGCTTCCCGGAACAATACCGAGTACCTGCTAGGCGTGGGAAGCGGAAAATCCATCGACGTTGCCAAACTTGCGGCCACGGAGCTTAACGTACCCTTCCTGAGTATACCCACGGCAGCATCCCATGACGGTATCGTATCTTCCAGGGCATCCATCTTGCATGATGGTAAGACCACGTCCATCCAGGCCAATGCTCCTATGGCAGTCATTGCGGACACTGCAGTGATCGCTGAAGCACCATATCGCCTCCTTGCTGCAGGATGCGGGGACATCATATCCAACTGTACGGCAGTCCTTGATTGGGAACTGGCGCACCGGCTCCAGAACGTGCCATTCAGTGAATACGCCTCAGCCCTTGCAAAGATGACCGCGGATATACTGATCAATTCTGCAGACACCATCAAACCCGATCTCGAGAGTTCGGTGCGTATGGTGGTCAAGGCCCTGGTGTCAAGCGGTGTCGCCATGAGCATTGCCGGCTCGTCAAGACCTGCATCTGGTTCTGAACACATGTTCAGCCATGTGCTGGATACGGTAGCACCCAGTCCCGCATTTCATGGAGAACAATGTGGGGTTGGAACGATCATGATGATGTACCTGCATGGTGGCGACTGGAAGACGATACGCCATGCTCTGCAGGAAATAGGTGCCCCGACAAATGCAGGGGAACTGGGGATAGAAGATAGATATATATTAGAGGCGCTTGTTCTGTCACATACAATTCGTCCGGAACGATACACCATACTGGGCACAGGACTGACCCCGGATGCCGCTGAGATCGTAGCAAGGACTACCAGAGTTATTCCATGATCATAGGTGATTATCATATGACTGATACAGATTCCATAATAACACTTATTGGACCAGATCTCACCAAAGAAGGTTTAGAGTTCATCTTTGAAGGTGAAGCACCCGAGTGCAACACATGTCGGCTGAAGAACACATGCATGAGCCTGGAGAAAGGACGCAGGTATCAGATATCGAAGATCCTGAACGATACCGTCCATGATTGTCCCCTCCACGATGGTGGTGCAAGGGTTGTAGAGGTTGTCAAGGCTCCTATCATTGCAGCTATTGACTCAAAGAACGCTGTCAAGGGTGCCAAGATCAAGTACAGTGCTCCAAAATGTGATGAGCCTGGTTCAGAGATATATGATCTCTGCCATCCATTGGGTCTCAAGAATGGGGACAAATGCACCATAGCAGAGATACTTGGTACAGTAGAGGATGAGAACGATCCATCGCTTACGCTGAAAAAGGTAAAACTGTTGTTATGAGGTTTTGCCGATATTTGTGCAAGCGATCAAAAAAAGAATATATAATCCCCGACAAACCCTATACTAATAATAAGAGAAACAAAAAGAGGCGTTCATATATGCCAGATACCCATGCAAACTTGATCAATCAGGAATATTATACAAAGAACCGCTGGAACAACTGGATAGAGCAGGTCAAGAAAAGCGATGTCAACTTCCAGAACTCTGAAGAGGAATCAGAGAAAGAAGGTGCCATTTTTGTGAACATGGAAGATGACATCATCCTTGCATGCCTGAAAGTGATCGCAAAACACGATCATAAAGCTCTTACCCCGGATGAGGCTATGGATATATTGTCAAGCATCCAGGAGATCGTATTGGAGGAGACAGAGCCCATTTCCGGGGATGTGGATATGATGATCGAGTCCGTCCAGACCTCGTTCATGGGAGCCCTTGCGGCATGTGAATGCTACCTCAATGATGCATACGACAAGGACACTGCGATCGAAGATCTTATCGCTGCGGCCATAGATGCTGAGAAAAATGAGGATGCCCAGATCGCCATGGGTTATGTGGCTGAGATCGGTGCCAAGGTATTAAGTGGTAGCAGTCTGCCAGCTTCTGCACTGGAAGACATACCCTACGGGCTCGTGGCTGAATGGCTGGATGGGATCGACTCCATCGAAGCCGCAATGGTAGGTGCGGATAGCTACAAGGAAGACGATGGCCAAGTATAATGTTGTGTGACCTCATAGATATATAAGTCAGACATATAAGGCCATACTCAAAGTAGTATCCTGCGACTGCGATATGATCACGTCCGGTTGGAAGTATTCCTCCCTATTTTTGAAAGGACAGTGTGCTCAGCGATGTCGATCTGTGTCTCTTGCCGGACTTACGATGTGATGATGATCAACATACTGCGTTATTGATGATTACTATAAATTTTATTTTTCGCTTTTTGAAACAATTCATTCATTTTTATTTTTGCTATATCGTTACTCAAAATAGTAACACACATTGCCAAAAATTATAAATATATTGGTACGTTTTATTACATAAGTTGATAAAACAAATTGCAAAGATGATTCTATGGATGAAAATGGAAGACAGATCTACGTCCTGTCATCCCTGAATAATCAGGGCAAAACTACAACAGCACTGTTGCTTGAGAAATATTTCAGATCAAAGGGTCTGAAAGTGGCATGCCTGCAAACGATAAAGGGACCGTATGACGTTGGAACTTATCTGCAAAACAACTGTTATCATTATACTATCCCGATAGAGGCTACCAAAAGTAAAGAAGTGCTTGAACAATGGATACCTGAAGGGTATGACAGGTATATCTTTGAGGTAACATTTCCACATGGTCCTATTGGTGCGGCATATATCGACCTATTTCACAACATCAACGAAGTTGTTTCCTATGAGGTGAAAGACAACTGGAATAACTTTGTTCAGGAGAAATATCCTGCTTTTTCATTATTCTGGGATCAGGTTAATGACAGAAATGTACAGAGAATTGTCACAAAAGTCCCTTCAAAAATTGATTCGCCCTGTGTTGATACATCTTTCATTCTCTATCATGCAGAAGAACTTGTATTTGACACCATATATCCAAAAATGACACTCCCGAAAAGTGACAAAAATGTAATTGCTATCGGTGCTTTTCCGGGTGAATTCTGGGACATCTTTCCAAAGTTGAAATGGTATGGTTATGAGTACCTCAAATTTATGGAAGAATATATGGAAGAACAATACGATCTCGCGATTGTTGGTTCCTGTCTTGATGAAAGCATGAAATTGCTGTATAAGCCGTCAAAAACTCCTGTGATATGTTACCAGCCATCATGTTATCTGGACACCACAACCAGATCTTGCGAACACCCGCCTGTGAAAAGTGATCCACGCGATGTATATTTAAAAATAAAGGAAGAAGCCATTGGGACTCCTATTGGAGAAAAAGGCTGCCTCTATGAAGCCTACAACAACAGATTCTGGGTGCCTGACTACGATCTTTTGTGGAACACGCGGACCCGTCAGAATATAGAAATACTAAGTCAAGAAGATAATGTTATTTTTTGCAATGGTTGGATTTTACCACAGTACCTGATCCAAGAAGGATATCTGGAGGTGTAACGATGGGAGGCGGAGGTACACCTGAACTAGAAATTACATTGATAAGCCCGGAATCGCCTGTTTCTAGCTATGCTGGAGAATCAAGAATATTCAAAGCAAGTGTTAATCAGGATGACGCTATTGTAAGGTGGAAGCTAGATGGTGTATTGGTTCAGACAAACAATAATCCACCGGCAAATACTGATATTTCCTACACCGATGATGCTGTATTTGGAAGTCACGAACTAAAGGTAGAGGCAGAGAAGGGTGGCGTTGTAGTGTCAAAGTCGTGGACTTGGAACGTTGATAGAGTGGTTAACGATTGTTCAAATTCCTATCTTAGTGGAAGTGGAGAAATTTACATAGATATCGAAAGTGCGATCTTATATGAAAGACCAAATGGAACATACTATATTCATGTCGATTGGTTTGTGCATGGATGCCAAACTACTAGTCAAAGAGCTGCTAATGGTGAAATTGTACTACCTTTAGATGGCCCATGCTGTCAAATGGTTGTAACGACAGGTGTGAGTTGGGATTATTTTGGCATACCTGGAGAACCATCCCCATATCCATCTGAGCAAGTTCAAGAAATTGATTTATGCTCAGGACATGGATCAAATACATTTGAAGTACAAAGTAGGGAATTTAGTGTTTTTGTTGAATTACATACTGAATGTTTTGCTTATCCAATTGTTGGAGGAGTCGTAATCCCAATCAGAACAATGGTGGCAGAAGAAAGTGGCTCGTGTTATTGTTCTTTATGAAGCGAGTGGAAAAAGGAGTTAAATATGAAAACAAAAACTTTCTTTTTTATTTTTATTTCTCTGTTCATCCTCGCACCAGCAGCTGCAGACGAGATAGTACAGTTGACAGATGACACTGGATCGGTTATTAGTCCTCAATGGTCCCCTGATGGGGAAAAAATTGTTTATGTCACATCGCATAGCTGGTATCAGGTAGAAATCTGGATCATAGACAGTGATGGGAACAATAAGCAGCAGATTACCACCGGTGTAAGTGGATTTGGATTTAACAAACCATGGTCTCCAGATAGTACAAAATTGGTCTACTCGTCACTGGAATATGGCTTAATCCCGGGTATTTGGATATATGATGTCCATACAGAAGAAAAACATAAGATAAATGGAATAAAGAACATAAACTCTTATCAATGGGTGTTCAATGGATCAAATTTGTTTATTGTCGAGGAAGAAGATAATACACAAAAACTCTGGCTGGTCGATTCGGACGGTAAAAACAAAACATTACTTTCTACCATAAGTGGCGAAAATACCAGATTTTTATGGCAGCCTTATGGAGACCAGATTCTCTACATTTCAAACGGATCGGGTAACTACGATATATGGATAATGAACCCAGATGGTTCTGGAAAGAAGCAATTGACTTCCACTACCGAAAATGAATATGCAATGGGAATAGATTTTTCACCTGATGGAAATAAAATCGTATACGTCTCAAGGAATTCCTTCGATAGAACAAACCTTTCTGCGTTTAAAGGATTTTCCACTACAATCTGGACAATGGATGCAGACGGTGCTAATAAAAAACAATTGATGGCTGCAAATGAAAGTTTGGATTATTATTACCCTTCATGGTCTCCTGATGGTACTAAAATAGCCTTTGAGGACAGGAATGATGCTGGAAATAGAGTTAATGTTGTTGTCATGGATGCGGACGGATTAAATCTAACAATCCTTACTGCAAATACCGGTAGCGGGGGATTTCCCCAATGGTCTCCTAAAGAAGATAAAATTGTATTTGTCTCATCGGAAGATGGAAAAATGGGAATCTCAGTAGCAAATTTGGATGAAGACCTTGCATCTGCACCCTCAACAACTGTGACCTCTCCACCAGAATCTACTCCTGAGGAAGCACCCGGTTTTAGCACAGCTATTTCAGTATTCACTTTGTTCATACTTTCCAGTAGCATGACGAAAAGGATTTAAGAGTGTTTTGAAGGTGAAATTATGAAAACAAAACTACTCCTGATCTTCTTTCTTTGTCTTTTTACAGCCAACATTACTGATGCAAGTGAAATCTTACAACTTACTGATGGAACCGAATCCAACGGATTCCCCCAATGGTCTCCCGATGGAGAAAAGATAGTATATTACACATTGGAGGAAGGAAATATTGGAGATACCAAGATCTGGGTGATGGATAGCGATGGAAGCAATAAAACACAACTTACATCCGGCAAATCATTAGGACCCATTTTTTTAATATCTGGGTATAGCACAACTAACCAACCGTGGTCACCAAATGGAAATAAAATTCTCTATGGCTCTCTTTTAGGATTGGATGTTGGAGATTTCCCCATTCCTCTAAAAACGGACATACGGATTATGGATGCTAACGGCACAAGCAAAAAAAAAGTTAAAGGAGCTTCAAATGCAGAATCTTATGAATGGATTCAAAACGGGACTAAAATATTCATGGTAGATAGATCCAAAAAGTTATGGCTTCTTAATCTGGATGGAACAGATAAAGTGCTGCTTGCTCAGGGAGCTGGAAATGATTCACTGTTTTTGTGGCAGCCTTATGGAAATATAATTCTCTACGCATCAAAAGAATGTGATAACTATGATCTCTGGTTGATGAATTCTGATGGATCTGGAAAGAAGCAATTAACTTCCACTCCCGAAAATGAAAATGATATGGGTTGGTCTCCAGATGGAGAAAAAATCATATACACATCGAAAAGTTTTCGTGATAAAACAAACTACTCAACTTACCACGATACTTCTTTTAATTATTCGGAAACAATATGGATAATGGACGCAGATGGTACAAACAAGAAACAACTGACAGCTCCAAATAGAAATTGGGATTCGTCGCCACAGTGGTCTCCAGACGGAACAAAAATCGTTTTTCAAAGGATGGATGTTGGGACGCCATTTAATATTGCTGTAATGAATGATGATGGATCAAATCTCACAATCCTTACTACAAATGGCAGCATTGATATATCACCACAATGGTCACCAAAAGGAGACAAAATTGCCTTTATGTCATCAAAGGACGGAAAATTCACGATATCAGTGATTGTTCTTGATGAAGAACTTGCGTCAGGACCTGCAGCATATGTACCAGATAACATACAAAAATCACCAGAAAAGACACCGGGATTTGGTAGTGCTATTGCAATATTTATGTTGTTCATGCTTGGTAAAAACATGAGAAAAGTGAATTAAGAAGATAGTAAAGCTGAAGCTATGAACGTAAAACAGACCATTACCCTGCTCGTCTGCTGTATCCTTGCAGTTAGTCTTATTGTTTCAATAATATTTGCTCATGAATTCAAATCAAGCGCCTATCCATACTGGTCACCGGACGGAGAAAGAATTTCTTTTGTTTCAACAGGCCCATACAACCCACTAAGTACAGAAATCTGGGTGATGGACAGCAGTGGACACAATGAAGTACAGTTGACATCTTTTGGCTCAGCAGACACCCACATATTCGATCCATGGTCTCCTGACGGCACCAAACTCCTATACGTGTCAGATTCCAGTGGAAGTTATGAATTGTGGATTATGGATGTCGATGGTTCAAACAAAAAAAGATTAACTGAAAGTGCACACCTCGAAAACTATTTAGGTCTTAGAGGATGGGATGCTTCGTGGAGCCCTGATGGTTCACAGATCGTCTATGTGTCTGCATCTTCTGAAAACGAGAATGTTTGGGAAACTGTGGAAATAGATGGAAAAGAAGAACCAATGTTCAACATCTCGAATACTTGCCAGGATTCTGATATCTGGATCATAGACAGTGATACTACCAATAACACAAAAATTACAGACAACGGAAAACAGAACCTGGGACCAAGATTCCAACCCAACGGGGAAAAGATTGCCTTTCTCTCAAACACATCCGGTAATGGCGGAATCTGGATCATGAACAAAGACGGTTCTAATAAAACTCAGATTGAAGAGTCTCTTGTATATGACATTGAATGGTCACCGGATGGTACAAAAATAGCCTATGTGAAGGAAGACCTCGATAATTTTAGCTCAAATATCTGGACGATGGGTGCTGACGGAAGCAACAAAACGCCTCTAACAAACAACTCTAGGACCTTCAAATCTCAACGCTTTCCAGAATGGTCACCTGACGGAACAAAAATCGCATTCAATTCCGGGATTGCGGGAGAATATGAAATCTGGATAATGAACTTTGATGGAAGTGAGCAGACTAAAATCGTGGATGGTATAGCACCCCAGTGGTCCCCAGAAGGGGATAGAATAGCATTCACGGAAGTAAAGGATAACAGGTTTGCAATATCGGTGATCTCTCTTGATGAACTCCGGTATTAATTTTCCACAGATGCGGATTGCCTGCACCTGTTCCGAATCGTTTTTATGTGATTACTCAATCATAAGAGTAACACAAACTGGATGCAAACGTATTATTTGCATTCATTAGAGTCCCCTTTGTCACAAAAAATGTAATTGGCGTAGTCGTGTTTGGCTATCGATTGCCTGTCATTCATGTCGGCGAGGATCGTGCCATTATATCCTGCGTTAGTCCTGTGTTAAAAGGATAACATATAATAGGAACATCAAAATTAGAGAGGAATAATAAAATGAACGAAAAGATAGGAATTCTCACGATCGGACATGGAAGCAGACTCCCATTCAACAAGGAAGTTGTAACAAGCATTGCCAACAGCATCGCTGAAAAGCATACCGACATGGTGATCAGGGCCGGTTTCATGGAGAACTGTGGACCCAGCGTGGATGAAGCACTGATGGCATTCGAAGGTACCGGTGTAACAAAGATCGCTGCCGTGCCTGTGTTCCTGGCTTCAGGGGTCCATATTACAGAAGATATCCCTGAGATACTGAAACTCGATCCAGAGACGAACGAAGGTTCCATCGAACTGGATGGCAAGCAGGTCCCCATCGTGTATGGGAAGCCCCTTGGCGACCATCCTCTCCTGGCAGACCTTGTATTCAACAGGGCGGAAGAAGTACTGTGATCCGACTATGAGTGCTGGCCCTGAGCGATACGTCGTACTCGACCTGACCCACGGCGGACTGTTCATCTCACAAGAGCTGGCAGAACTTGGCCACGCCGTATCCGCTGTGGACGTCTATGATACGGTGGATGAGCAAGACCTTGCCGACCTGCGGCAAAGAGGCATTGCCGCTTCCAGGGACGCAGTCCCCCTGCGAGAAACGGATGTCCTTGTCGTACCGGTGCATCTTGACCCTGCGTATACCATGCTGCAGAAAGCCCATCGGATGGGGATTCCTGTCATATCCCACCACCGCGCTACAGGAATGGTCCTGATCGAGAGCGGGGTCATTGACGGAGCCACGGTCATAGAGATCACCGGCTCAAAGGCCAAGACAAGTACCGCATCGATCCTGGCCGACATCCTGTCCCGAACGATGAGCGTGGTACTGCATACCTCACGCGGATTGGAATACTGGGACAAGGGGGACTGCAGACCGATCCATACTGGTTTGAGCATTGCCCCGGGCAGTATCCTGGCTGCGATCCATGAAGTACAGGATGCACACGTCCGACCCAGTGTGTACATCTTCGAGGTATCCCTGGGTGGTACAGGCTACGCCGATATTGGCGTGATCACCACACTGTCCCCGGATTACCGGATAGCATGCGATACTGGATGGGCCAGTGATGCCAAGATGCAGATGATCGAACACGCAAAACAGGGGGCCACACTGATCATCAACACCGAAGCTGAAAAAGCCATCCACCGTGCTGACCAGAGGGGTGTGAAGGTGATCCGTTTCAGCGATTCACCGCACCATGCAGCGGACATTAACATTCGCTTGGATGACCACACCCTGATGATCGAAACAAACAATAACAATTTCACCTTAACAATGCGAGATGGCTACGATGTGGCATCCTATACCACCGCCATTGCAGCAGCCGTTGGCGTCGCCGACCATATGGGGATTAAGAACGATATGATCAGGACCACCCTTTCCGGGTTCGGCGGCCTTACAGGAAGAGGGCGGCAACAGGATCTTGACGGTCGTGTACTGATAGACAATTCCAATTCCGGAATGGACATACGATCCGCTGAGAGAGCGCTCGAGCAGGCATGCGTGTTATGCACTTCCAATAACATACGGGTCTGCTTGGTGATCGGGGAGGACGCATCCCAGGTCTGTGAAGGGCTGCCACCCACGAGTGTTGTGGACCTGCTTGAGCGGCACATACAGGATATCGATTCCCTGGTGCTTGTTGGTGAGCGGATGCAGGGGATCAAATACGATAATACATACTACGCGGGGTCGCTTCAGGAGGGACTGTCAATGGCCCTGGAGAGGACCGAACCCGCTGACCTGATCATATCATGTGTAAAATGTTTTAGATAAACAAAGGGATCATTATGACCGAAAAAGAGATCAATATCATACATCCACGCCCAAGCTCCATAGTTGCGGCCCTGTACACGCTCAGGGACCTCAATGTTGATGTTGCCATAATGCACGGACCACCCGGATGTTCCTTCAAACACGCACGACTGCTGGAAGAAGACGGCATACATGTCGTTACGACAGCCCTGGATGAGAACGGATTCGTGTTCGGCGGACATGACGCCCTGGTATCCATGTTGAAGAAGGTAAACGAGATGTTCAAACCCGAACTCATTGGGATCGTAGGGACCTGTGTCAGTATGATCATCGGGGAAGAGTTGCGGGAAGCCGTAATGGAAGCCGACCTGGACGTGCCGGTCATCGATGTGGAAGTTCATGCAGGATACCGGGACAATACAAAGGGCGTGATCTTTGCACTTGAATCCGCACTGGACGCCGCGATCATTGATCGGGATGAGTTCGATCGACAGAAGTTCCTGCTGGAAGAGGCCACAAATGTCGAGAAACGCCATGGTGCCGCCAGCCGTGAATACCTGGTACCCTCACGCGGGGATGTGAAGTTCACGGTTGCAAAACTGATCATAGAACTTCTCAAAGAGGATAAACGCGGCCTGGTGATCATGAACGCCAAGAAAGAGACCGGTTACATGTTCGCTGATATTATCGTGGCGCTCAACGAGGTCGCTGCACAGATGGGAAAAAAGGACAATCTTGTGAACATGGCAAATATCGATCCATCCCTGGGCCTGCCGCGGGTACGCCACCATGGTGAATGT
The DNA here is from genome assembly GCA_034659615.1 of Methanobacteriota archaeon. Lineage (GTDB taxonomy): Archaea > Halobacteriota > Methanosarcinia > Methanosarcinales > Methanosarcinaceae > JAIOTO01. The sequence goes on from JAYEHR010000100.1 coordinate 27,068, forward strand.
ATCATGAACGACCTTGACGACAGGGGCATCCCCATCCATGAGATCATTGGCGGTATGGATGAATACCCCATCACTGGCGGGAAGGTCAGCCAACTGATCGAGGAGAAGTACAGTGACTTCGATTTTGCAGTGATATCCGGGGTCCCCCATGCCATACCCATGGACAAACTCGCGGGTATGGAACTGATCTCCATCACTAACGGACCCCGTCAGGTCATCCCGCTGAGGGACATGGGATATGAACATGTGATCGTGGAGATCGATCTGCATCCCAAAACACTTGGCGTGAACCACATTGTGGAATCCGAGTTCGGTGCCACGTTGCGTGAGATCGCAAAAGGATCATTGTGAGGAGTTGTTGTAGATGATAGAACCAAAACGAATAGCCATCTATGGGAAAGGTGGTATCGGAAAATCAAGCACCTCATCGAACATCGCTGCTGCCTGTGCCGATAACGGGTACAGGGTCATGATCATCGGGTGTGATCCAAAGAGCGATTCGTCCATCACGCTCCTTGGAGGAAAACGGATCCCTACGATCCTGGACCTGTTACGTGACGGCGTGGATGTTACCGAGGATGATGTGGTCTTTAAAGGTTACAATGGAGTGCGTTGTGTAGAGGTCGGAGGTCCGGAACCTGGTATCGGATGTGCCGGGCGAGGCATTATCGTAGCTATTAAGAAGCTCAGGGAGATCTCCGAGTCGATCAAAGAGATGGACCTGATCATATATGATGTTCCTGGTGACATTGTCTGTGGAGGCTTCGTGGCACCCATACGAAAAGGAATGGTCAAGGAGGCCTATGTCCTGACATCAGGCGAATATATGCCCCTCTATGCTGCAAACAATATCTGCCGGGGACTTGCAAGGATCAACACTCCCCTCAGTGGTATTATCTGCAATTCCCGCAAGGTCAGCCGGGAGAAGGAGATCGTCAGCAAATTCGCAGAGGAGATCGGAAGTGACCTGATCGCCTTTATTCCAAAGGAACAGATCGTCCAGGACTGTGAACGTGACGGGTATTCTGTCATGGAAAAGGCACCTGACTCTCATATTGCCCAGGTCTACCGCGATCTTGCCAATACGATCATGCAGAGGGACCGATCGGTCCTTCCGGAAGCCCTGAGCGATGAACGTCTCCGTGAACTGACACGCTAATGTGAAATGTTCATATGATACCACCAAACGATACTGGCAGCATCCTGAATATTCCCCGGGTGCTGATCTCCGCAGACCGGTCATCATCCGGCAAGACCACCATCACTGCAGGACTCCTTTCTGTACTCATATCCCTTGGGTATCGGGTACAGCCGTTCAAGATCGGACTGGATTACATCGATCCCAGTTATCATTCCGAGATCACCGGACGACGGGCACGTAACATTGACGGCTATCTGATGGATGAGGAGGTAGTGCGGGATGTGTTCACTCATGGATGCGAGGTGGATGGAGGTGTGGATATTGCTGTCATCGAGGGAGTACGAGGGCTATACGAGGGATTCGAGAGCCTCAGTGATATGGGAAGCACCGCCCAGATCGCCAGGATCCTGCAGTGTCCGGTAATACTTGTCATCAATGCTCGTAGTATCACCCGCTCGGCCGCTGCCATTGTCAAAGGCTACTGCTCCTTTGGCCCGGACATCGATATTGCAGGTGTGATATTGAACAATATCGGTAGTCTCAGACACGCGGACAAAGCCAGGGAGGCCATAGAGCATTACACGGGCATACCGGTACTGGGCATCATACCACGGGATAATTCCATGCAGATCTCCATGCGCCACCTGGGACTGGTGCCGGCACTGGAAGGACGCGGGCGGATCGATGACCTGGACCAACGGATCAACACTATCGCACATAACATAAAGAACGGTGTGGATGTGGATCACATTATACAGATGGCAAGCAGTGCCTCCCCCCTGCAACGACCTGAAAAAACCGCATTCATCCCCAGGCATCTGGCCACCGAACCCCCGACCATAGGGATCGCACTGGATGAAGCTTTCAACTTCTACTATCATAACAACATCGAACTCCTCGAAATGGCCGGTGCCAGGATCACGTATTTCAGTCCCGTACATGACAGGCATCTTCCGGACGTGGACGGGCTGTATCTTGGTGGCGGATACCCGGAGCTCTTTGCTTCCGAACTGGAAGCCAACGAGACCATGCGGACGGATATCCTGGAAGCATCACACAACGGCCTCCCCATCTACGCCGAATGCGGAGGATTGATGTACCTTACCCGGAAACTGACCACAGGCATAAAGGGTAAAGGAACATATCATATGGCAGAGATGCCGGAGGCCACTCATGACATGGTGGGAGCACTGCCCGGTCATACCCTGATGGGACACATCCGGGTGGTGAGCTATAACAATGGCAGTCTTGCCCGTGATTCCATTATAGGCAGGGCAGGCAACTCTTTCAAAGGACACGAGTTCCATCATTCAGAGATCACCGATCTGCCATCCGATGCAAAATTCTCCATCAAGCTTTCCCGAGGTGTCGGGATACATGATGGGTGGGATGGTCTGACAGTTGACAATACGATGGGATCGTACGCACATCTGGAAGCCGTGTCGTATCGGGAGTTCGCAACATCGTTCGTTGATTTTATTATCGACCACCGATGAGCGGGATGGTCACATGTGCACAAGATAATTATAATTAGTTGTGTATCTCATAGTTTGATAACATCGGGAGCATTGATCCATGGAACTGAAAGTATTCGATAAATTCGTTGGTGAAGAGGTCATGATCGAGATGGAACCCTGTAAATACGGGGTAGGAACGATCATGGAATATGATGACTTCGGTATTTATTTCATACCTTCTGATGCGGGATGTTCACCAATGCTCGTCGCATGGCACAATATCAACAAGATCATCCTGAAACCCGATGATTTCGTGGTAATTGAATCGTTATGAACGAGTGCTATACACTCATATACATCTAAGTGGTTTGGATACCCTATGCTTCGCTTTAATCTGCACTTTAACCTGCAAGCTTTACAGGGTGAAATGATTTGATAGGTAAATTGATCAATGACAGGGTCCGCGCCGATAAGCAGGCCATGAACGAACTGTATAATACCGGGTATTACGGCCGCCCTAAAAAAGATGGCCTTGAACTGGCACTGGTAGAAGCGGCATATCTCCTGTCCCGCAATAAGCTTGAGATCGAACTGGACGGACAGATACTGGATTTTGCCAGTCTTTTCAAGATCTCATCCATGCGTCAGAAATACTTCGAACTGAAGTATATCGTGTATCGGGACCTGCGAGAACGCGGATTCTACGTCCAGTCCTCCGTCACCGATCTGCGAGTATATCCACGAGGCGGACATCCGGGTAAGACTCCTGCCAGGAGTTTTGTTCATGTACAGTCCGAAAGGGTATCATTACCACTTGAGGAATTGCTACACTATCTCAACGCCGCGGAGAATGTCAGAAAGCAGATGATACTGGCAGTGGTGGACGAAGATAGTGATATCACATATTATGAAGTAGCAAGGACCGAACCACAGGGTGCAATGGATACAATATATCCGAATATCCATACCAACGCGACATTCCTGGAAGACAGGGTCGTGGTGTGGGATGGTGAACCGTCACATATCCTGTATGAAAATGGACTATACGGGAAACTGCTGGACAACGAGCGCCTGCAACTCTCTCTGGTAGAGGGCGGCTTCCTGATGAAAAATAACATCCTCGAGATGTCGGACCGCATCGGGAAGCTGGTGGATTTTGAAGATTTCATCGAAAAGGCTTCCGAGATCGAACCGGAATTCATGCAAAAATACAACGTGTATGAGGATATCAGAAAACGCAAACTGGTGGCAAAAACAGGTTTCAAGTTCGGGACACATTTTCGCGTCTATGATCAGGTACAGTCCCCGTCGAAAATTCCACACTCTGAACACCTCATCCATTCCATTGCCGAAAACCATGAGTTTACCCTCCCTGTGATGTCCAGGGCAATACGCCTTGCCAACAGTGTACGAAAACGGATGCTCTTTGCGGTCAATGGTCGAGATGGTATTGAATATATCGACATTGGCAGGATCAAGATGTGATCGTCGAGACCATATCTGACTGGACAAACTTATATCCGCACACGGATATATATGCCATACAGCAACACTGAACTGATACCAATGATAAGCAATCGGAATACCCGGATGGTGCTCGCTCTCCTGTGCATCACAATCCTGGCAGTCGTCCTTAGCTATGCACTTGTACCCCACATAGAAGCTTTCTTTGCGGCATTCATACTGTATGTGATCTTCAAACCAGTGTATGGGGTCCTTGTCGAACGAGGGAAGATCCGCAAGGATATTGCTGCTCTTGGTGTGATCACCCTGTCAGTGATCCTGGTACTCATCCCTCTTTATTTCCTCTTCGTGACCATCGTAAGCCAGACACAGGGTGCCATCGATGCCATCACATCGAACCTTGACCTCATCCTGCAATATGCTGATAAGATCGAGGACGTTGTGCCATCCATCAACCTTGAAGAGAAGATCGTAGAACTGGTATCGCTGATCAGCTCGTTCGTGAGTAAGATGCTACTGAGTATAATACAGAACGCTGGCAGCCAGGTGATAGGACTCATGATCATGGTATTCTTGCTCTACTATCTCTTCACCTCAGATGAAGATGAGCTCAGGCAGAGGACCTCACAGATCATTCCTTTCAGCAGCGAGAATACAGAGATCCTGATGCGTGAGCTGAAGAACGTCATTCATTCCACCATCATCGCCACCCTGCTCATCGCATTGATCCAGGGTAGTCTGCTGGCATTCACTTTCTACCTCGTGGACATCGAAGGTGCTCTGCTATGGGGTTTCATTACGGCCATCCTTTCGTTCCTGCCTGTGGTGGGTGCACCCCTGGTATGGGTTCCTGCAGTAGCCGTACAGTTGATACAACAGGACTACAGGGCAGGCATTGCAATCCTGATCGCGGGGATCATCATCAGTAATGTCGACAATTTCCTGCGACCGTTCATACAGAAAAAAGTGGGAGCAATGCATCCCTTCATATCCCTGCTCGGGATCTTTGTAGGGATCTACCTGTTCGGCCTCATAGGGATCGTGGTAGGACCACTGATCGTCTCGGCCTTCCTGCTCAGTGTGAAAATGTTCAATGAGGAATACCTGGATTGATCGGTCATCATATCCGCAGGCCTCTTTTGATCTTCTTTGCTGCGCCCCTGATCATCTGCTTGACCACGAAACGCATCGGGGTCAGCTTCCCTCCTGCAGAGACGTGTCCTTTGCGTATGGCATCAAGCACTGAATCCAGTGTGTTCTCGGCCGCATCGATATCGGTGAAGGTGCAACCCACCATCCGTGCCTCATGCGCATCACTGCCGCCGACCTGAGGAAGGTGCAGCTCAGCTGCTGCTTTTTGTGCTTTCCTATTGGGGCCCATGGTCACACAGCGTGAGTTTAACACCTCCACCGCATCAACATCGAGTCCTTCAACATATCCTATACCATGGGATGTGACCTTGAAAGGATGAGGGATAATTACCAGGCCGCCCAGCTGACGTGCCCGTTCGATCGTCTGCTGCGGTGTCAGGCCCGGTTCGATGTTCTCCGTGACCCCAAGAACCAGGATGTGACCTTCCGAGGACGTGACCTCGATGCCAGGTATCACCGTCAATCGCGAACCGATCTCCTTTGCCCGCCTGATACAGGCGAGACCACCCTCGACAGTATCATGATCACATATTGCTAACCCGTCCAGACCATTGCGCTGGGCCCATTCCAGGATCGAATCCGGGTCTGCATCACTATCCTTTGAAAAGCATGAGTGGACATGAAGATCAAAACGCATATTTATCCTGATGGCCCATGGCTTAATAAATATTTGGAACAGCGTATTTGAGTTTGCAACCATATCCCTCAAAGGGAAGAGAAAGAAGCCCACATCTCCTGCTCCAGTGATTCTGCTCTGCTGATAATCTCATGGCGAGCTTCTATATCCATCACAATAGTATCGCCATAATCGATATTGTGAACGATACCCTCGTCGAATAGCCATGAAACCACAGCCATCCCTTCCTCTGACATTGGCAGGGATAGCCGCAGATATTCCCATATCGGTAGCTTGTGGAATATCGTCTCTTTGAGATCATCGATACCAAAAGATGCCTTTGCGGAGATCACCACTGGATTCGGGGTGAGATAGCCTATTTGCTCAAGCCGTCGCTGAAGCTGTTCCTCGGTGATCCTATCTGCCTTATTAAGGACAGTGATTATGGATGCACTCTCAAGCTGTTCCCAGAAGATGTCGTGACATGTTGCAAGTTTTTTTCGAATTATCTGCGCAGGTTCACTGATATCGGCCACCAGCAGTATCACGTCGGCAAGAAAGACCCCTTCAAGGGTCGATCTGAAAGCATCCACCATCCAGTGAGGAAGATCTTCGATGAAACCCACGGTATCTGTGAGCAGCATGCGGCGTTTGTTGATCGTTAGTGAACGGGTTGTGGGTAAAAGGGTTGTGAACAGCATGTTCTTGACCGGAACATCTTCATGGACCAGTGTCCGAAAGAGCGTGCTCTTACCTGCATTGGTATATCCTGCCAGGGCTACAAGGGAAAACCCTCTCTCATGCCTGGATGCCCTGAGCGCCTCATCGTCCTTGAGACTTGCACCCAGTTCTTTTTTTATACGACTGATCCGTTTTTTGAGATCCTGCTCATAGGAGTCCTCATAACCCCCAAGTCCCATGAAACCAGGACGTTCCTCCTTTTTCAACAGTGATACAAGCATCCGTGCCTTGGGTAGCTCGTACCTCAGTTGGGCAAGTTCTACCTGAAGCTTCGAACGGTTGGTGGTCGCCCGTATCGCAAATATCTCCAGGATCAACTGGAACTTGTCGATCACCTCACATTGACAGGCCTCAGAGACATTATATATCTGTGTACTGTTGAGCTGATTGTAAAATACGATCTTTTCTGCCGCCCTCTCGCGGACAAGAGACGATAACTCCTCGACCTTTCCCCGACCGATCTGGCATTTGCGGTCCGGGAATCGGTACTGTACGATCTCACCAACCACACGGTAGTCATTTGAGCGTGCCAGCTCTTCCAGTTCCAGGAACTTCCTCTGGCTATCTGCATCATCGCTCCTGGGATCTCTTCGTTGTACAAGGATCACATCTTTCATATGACACCCATCATCTATATCCGGGACACACACATACGCTTGTGGGACCTGTATCTGTTCGACAACTGATCGGTATATTATTCGATACCTAATTCCCTTATCAAAAGCCTTCTTGAACTTAATGATACATGGTGAGCGATCTCGATACCAAGCCGCTCACTTAATGATTCGGGATATTTGAAATCCTGTAAGAACATGCTTTTTGATAACCACTCTGGCTGGTTGTACAGGTCCCCCTTCTCAACAACGATCGTTGCATCGACGTTCAGCCCATCTACTGTATCCTCGATCATCTGGACTACATACTCAACATCTGGTGCCCTGTCCCTGTTGAACAATTTAATACTCATCTCGCCGACTCGCCGTATCTGGCTGGCAGAAACGGATAATGTCACCGCAGCACATACCATAAAATACTGCCCCTCCATCATATGCCGGCCAGAGATATCTACTGCTATAATATTGTACATCTATTCAACTCATACCCCCAATGATCATTATCAATTATGTTTTGATCTGAATACT
>JAYEHR010000101.1:0-2011 GCA_034659615.1 Methanobacteriota archaeon
TAACGAGTCTATTTTAATTGGTTTCCTAATATCACTGAGCAGTACTGCTATTGTGCTAAAACTTCTCCAACAACGTGCATCGATCCATTCACCGCATGGGAGGACAATACTATCAATACTTTTGTTCCAAGATGTTATTGTAGTGCCAATGATATTGGTTACACCCATACTGGCCGGTGTGAATGGCGGGACCGATATTTCTGTGATGGCCATAATTGCTAAAGGGATAGGCGGTATCTTACTTGTAATCATAAGTGCCAAATGGATCGTTCCATATCTTCTGTACCAGGTAACAAAAACCCGTAATCAGGAGATGTTCCTGTTGAGCATTATTGTGATCTGTCTGTCAGTTGCCTGGATTACCTACTCTATGGGCCTGTCCCTTGCATTAGGAGCATTCCTCGCAGGCCTGATCGTCTCAGAATCCGAATACAGTCATCAGGCACTTGGTAACATAGTTCCTTTCAGGGATATCTTCATGAGTTTCTTCTTTGTGTCCATAGGCATGTTACTGGACGTCGGGTACTTCCTCCAGCAACCAGTGCTTTTTGTATCCATTGCTCTTGGTGTCCTGTTAATGAAATCAATAATAGCTGGTCTTGTACCATATATACTCGGATATCCTCTGCGCACAAGTATTCTTGTAGGACTCTCCCTTGCTCAGGTAGGAGAGTTCTCATTTATCCTCTCCAGGTTCGGCGTGGACTATGGCCTGCTTGACAATAATATATATCAGCTTTTCCTGACCGTATCGATCCTTACCATGGCTTTAACACCATTTGTCATCTCATCAGCACCAAAGGCGGCGGATATAGTAATGCGTATTCCCCTTCCTCAGCAACTCAAATGTGGGCTTCATCCCAGTCCGATCGAGAAGGTAACCGACCAGAAACATCAACTTGAGGATCATCTGATCATCGTTGGTTTTGGTTTCAACGGGAAGACTGTAGCAAAGGCCGCTACTACTGCAGGTATCCCCTATATTATCATCGATACGAACCCGGAGACTGTCAAAAAAGAACGATCAAAGGGAGAAAATATCTATTATGGGGATGCTACACAGGAAGCGGTGCTCGAACACGCTGATATAGACAATGCTCGTGTCATGGTCATTGGGATATCTGATCCGGTAGCATCACGGAGGATCACGTGGGCTACCCGACAGCTCAATTCTCATGTCCATATCATCACACGGACACGGTATCTGCAGGAAATGGAACCGTTATATGATGTGGGTGCAGATGACGTGATCCCTGAGGAGTTTGAGACAACTATAGAGATCTTCGTACGGCTTATGAGACGTTACTTTGTGCCTGAAGAGCAGATCGAGATGTTCACCGCAGAGGTCCGTTCTGATGGTTATGAGATGTTCAGGACCCTATCTCATGAGCCTATGGATGTTGAAGGGATGCAGTTCGATCTGCTCAATGAAAACATCAGCTCTTTCAGAGTGTTGCTATATTCTCCCGTGGTTAACAAGACACTGGCGGAACTTGACCTAAGGAATGTACATGGGGTAACAGTACTGGCCATACGTCGAGATTCAGAGACATTGCCCAATCCGGCTGGAAGTGTGCGATTACTGGCAGGTGATGTGGCTGTGTTGATCGGGACGCCGGATGCAGTGAGGGCTGTCAGGCATCTTTTCGGTGACGATTAATAACATCTCTATACTTGAATAAGTTGGGGGGAGCATCCATGGTACGTTCGATCGAAGATGTCAATGAACGAATTATCAAAGGGAAAGCTATCGTATTGACTGTGCAGGAAGTGGGCGAGCTTGTAGAGAATGGTGATGACATCATACTCGGGGATGTGGATGTGGTGACCACCGCCACCCGTGCTGTCATGAGCGGCACCTATGCCGTTCTCTCGTTCAGGGTAGATGCGCCTTTTAGTTTCACAAGAGCGGATAAGGTATTCCTCAATGAAGTGCCTGCCTACGTGGGCCCCTGCCCCAACGAGCGTCTCGGGGTCCTTGACGTGATGGTCTTTGGTACGACACATGGTG
>JAYEHR010000102.1:0-2530 GCA_034659615.1 Methanobacteriota archaeon
TCCATAAATAATCCCTGTACTCCTGCTCATCCATTATATGATAATATGGGATATTTGAATGTGCGATCGCAGCAGTAGTTAAAATTGATATGGCCAGCAGCGCATAAATAACTGGACCGAATCTATACTTTTTCAGCCCGGTCGATATACTAAGAAGACCAAATCCACCAATAATGCTCATCAAAACCATCAGATACGAATAATTCCTGTCGTAAATGATCCCATTGCCGATATACAACTGGACAAACACTACAATTGGCAGCAGCAACAGCACGGATGCGAATATCAAGCCGTGATCCTTTATTTTACCGCACCATCCCATAGCAAAAACACCGACAACAAACATCAGCGTCGGCAAATAACCGTATACCTTAAACACCGTTGGTGCAAAGGGCAAAAACCACGTCGAAGTGCTCACCATCGATCCCGCAGTCGGTGCAACAAGATGCAAAAGCCTCGGACTTGAGATAAGAAAAGCAAACATCAATGCAGCTGCAATGTACATACTATGCTTCGGACCATCCCGGTAATTCAACAAAACAAACGGGATCAGTACTGCGATCACAGCCAGAGCCGTAGGCGGGTGAAGCAAAAATAAAAATGCAGTGAAAATAAACAATACATGATATTTTTTAGTGTTATATGCCAGAAACAATGACAAAGGGAGAAACATCAGTCCGACCCCAACAGCCACCAAAAATCCCGGTCCGATCAATCTGAAGCTGGTTGGGATCAATGCAGCTAAAAAAGCAGCTTGCAGCCCGTATCCGCCGCGGTTTGCAAAGATATACACCCCCAGCACTGTGATTAAAAATATGATGCCCGGCATGTATCTGAATATAAAGATCCACGAGAAACCTGTCAAATCCTTAAATACAGCAAGGAATGTTCGCAGTCCGATCTCTAAATCATTTGTAATGATTTTCTCGCCCATGAATGGTTCAGTGTATATCACATTCCCTTCATCTAATATCGCCTGTGAAATCGCATAATTTACCCACTCATCAACATGGACCGGATATTGATCATCATTATGAGGTGTGAAATTAAGGTGAAATGCAAGCAAGAGAATTAATATCAACCAGACATGTTTATTCTTGTATATCTCCATACACGCTTAGGATACCTCTGGTGATATATATTTATACTGGTTATAAGAATCTAACATCATGGACCTCCTAACCTTAATCCGTATGATCTTAGGATCGATCTTTGTACTGTTCATCCCAGGTTTTGCATGGACGTTCGCATTCTTCGAAAAGAACGAAATTGATGCCATCGAGCGCATTGCCCTCTCCTTCGGCCTCTCCATAGCCCTCGTTCCACTTACCATTTTCTATCTGAATTACCTTCTTCACATAAAGATTACCGCTCTCAACTCGTTTGTGGTAATCATCTTACTCACAGCAATACCAATTGGATACATTCACCTTCGCACGACCGGCAAACTTGCAGCGATCCGCAGCCGCCTGGGCATGTAAAAAGAGCACTGCAGCCAAACATTCAAAATATAGTAGAGGGACCGCACGGCCGGCAAAACGATCACATCACAAAAATCTCACGATACATATATATAGCACGCAGTGATATAACATCATCATTAGTTATCACAAAACAATAAACGGGAGTACGTATGAAATCTACATCACAAACAAGTAAGCATCGAAGGTATGCAAGCATTGGTATTACAGTGGCGATCGTAATGATGCTGGTCTTGTCCGGGCCGGTAGGTGCGGTCACGCTCAGCATCGACGGACTGACTGGCACCCATACACAGGGCGATTCGGTCACATTCAACGTTACCGCAACGATCAACAACCCTGACACGTATGTACCGATTGAGAATTTCTCATTGGATATCACAGGTGCCACATCCAAAGAGGTCGTCTTTTCAACAGATGGAACTATATTGTCGGGGGATCCAGGCATAACAGTGACCGAGCTCACCGGTCCGTCTGCAAATGAATATGGCTATGGGGATGGCTATGGGTATGACTCCAATGTGGGCTATGGCTATAGCTTTGGATTCGGATATGGGTATGGATACGGGTATGGATCTGGCGTAGGCGGTGCAGTCGAATATACATACGAGATCACCCTCGATACATCGACCCTTAACACCGGCAGTCATGATGCCACATTGGCATTGAACACCGGTGATTCGGCAAAGCCTTCATTTGAATCATCATCTGCATCCTTCACTATCCAGGCTGCATCTACTGGCGGCGGTGGCGGCGACGGGACCGAAGGTGCCACGATCACCGGTGGGGAATCATATGAGAATATACTTTTCAAAGATGCCAATCGTCAGACGGTCTCTGCGGGTGCAGAAGTTAGATATGATTTCGGTGGCGACGATAATCCGATCAAATTTGCTGGATTTACACCATTGACCAATGCGGGCAACGTGTTCATGACAGTAGAAGTGCTGAAAGACACTTCGGAATTTGTTGATACGCCCCCCACAGGTACTGTGTACAGGAACTTGAATATCTGGTTAGGGAACGTAGTCAAAAAGAGCGACATTACA
>JAYEHR010000102.1:2630-9747 GCA_034659615.1 Methanobacteriota archaeon
CAACGTGTTCATGACAGTAGAAGTGCTGAAAGACACTTCGGAATTTGTTGATACGCCCCCCACAGGTACTGTGTACAGGAACTTGAATATCTGGTTAGGGAACGTAGTCAAAAAGAGCGACATTACAGATGCAACAATATCGTTCGGCGTGAGCAAGTCCTGGCTCGAGGAGAATGGTTTTGATCCTGCAAGTATCAGGTTGCTGAGGTACACCACTGAATGGACAGAACTTCCAACAACAATGACAGGCGAGGATGATGACATGGTGTATTACACAGCAGAGACACCAGGATTCTCGATATTCTCCATCGTTACATCCGAAATTGCTGAAATTCCAGATGGTGCTGATGAGATTGAAGAAGAAGACACCTCTGGCGAGACCACAACCCCTGAAACTGAAGAAGGTGAAGGTGGACTGTCCGGACTACCTGGTTTTGAGGCAATCTTTGCGATAGCAGGTCTTCTTGCGGTCGCATATTTTGTCAGACGAAGAGAATCTGAGTAAATACATACGAGAAGGTTGGTCTCCAACCTTCCGCTTTTCTTTTTTTAAGATTTAAGCTCCACTAAGTGTACCACCGATCACCACAGACTGCTCATATGACACCACCCCAGCAGATGTTACCCACCCGAGAATAAAATTGTCAATGGCAATGCGATACATTTGATCCTTTTGGACAAGTCAGCAGAGTAACCCGATCTATCTCCAATAGCCACAACAGGTTTATTACCTTTTAGTCCCATAGTACAGTAAAGCCATATAATAAACATAAGTGATTCAGATCCTATTTCTGGATTTATTATACAATGACGAGGTTGGAATATGCCAAAACGAACCCGAATCATAAATGACCCTTCTGAATTAGTCCCCCTTCTTCAAACATTTAGATCCAAAGATCATAAGAAAGTATTCAATGCACTTACAGATGATTGGAAGACAACATCAGAACTAAAAGATGAGATGGGATTTGAGGTCACACCCAGCATAGAGATACTGAAAAAATGTGGACTGGTTGAGAGCCAGTGGCACATGCCAGAACCCGGTCAAACACCTGAAAAGGAATACCGTTCCTCGTATTCAAAGGTCCAGGCGAACTTTCAGTGCTCTCTTGATGACCTGAGTGAAATTCTCATGTTGACCTTCGCACCATATGAAGAAATTGAAGGCCTTGTTCATGAGCTGGAAACACTGGTTGTTGATGGAAACCATTCAATGAGCAGCCTGACACGTGCCCTCAACAAGAGTGCTTTACATGTGCGTTCCCTGGCACAACGCTCTAACATGTTATCGGTTATGGGACAGAGACTTAAAGTTAATGAGAATCAGAAATGATCGATATACTGCAAAGCAAAAGTGGAATTACCAAGTTCCAGATCCTGATAGAAATTGCAGCTCACCAACCAAATGTACGACAAAAGGAGATCGCTGAGAAGATCGGTGTAACCCCCCAGGCAGTCTCTGAATATATCAAAGAGCTTACGGCAGAAGGATTCATACATTCGGACGGACGTGTCCGATATCGGGTCACGAAAGAAGGTGTTGAATGGGTCCTGAAAAACGCCGCAGACATGAAACGCTATGCGAAGTTCGTGATGAGCGACATCATTAGCCATGTATCAACCTGGACAGCAATTGCCGATGAGGATCTTACAAAAGGTAATAAGGTCTACTTGCACATGAGAGACGGGTTGCTCTATGTGAACAAAGATGACAAAGTGAATGCGACCGGTATCACGATCTCTGACGTCCAAAAGGGACAAGATGTTGGCGTTACGGACCTAATGGGTATGATCGATCTTGAGACGGCAAGCATAACCGTTTGCAAGATACCACGTAGTGAACGTGGAGGTTCGCAGAATGTAGACCTCGAACGTCTGAGAACGCTTGCCAGTACAAAGGCCTACATTGCAGCGATCGGGGTCGAATCCCTGGTAGCTCTTAAAAGGATAGGACGGGTTCCCGATGTTATGTACGGTGCCAAAGAATCCATTGTTGAAGCGGCCTTCCATGGCCTGTCATCGCTTGTCCTTGTAATTGATGAGGAAGTGCCGACCATTATGAACCGCTTGGAGACGGACAATCTGGAATATGAACTGGTGGACCTGGCGATTCAATAATACATACCCTCTGGTGAAACATATCCATGAAGATCATCGCTATTTCTGATACACATCTAAGAGGGGGTATCCTCTCACCACAGCTTGAAGCGATCATTGCAGATTGTGACATGATTGTCCATGCCGGAGACTTTGACTCAATGGACTGCTATCGAAAATTTGCCGCTTCTCAAAAACTCAAAGCAGTGCATGGTAATTCAGACGATACCGAACTCAAGCAGCTACTACCAGAAAGGATCAAGTTCAAAGTAGAAGGGATTTACATCGGAGTGGTGCATAACGGTTCGCTGTCTATCATGGACACCAATGCATTACGATATCTTGCATTGGAAATGGAAGTGGACATCCTGATCATTGGACATATCCACAGACCTCTTATTGAAAAAAGCGATGTCACCCTTATCTGTCCAGGATCACCCACTTCTCCACGGATGGCAGCTCCAACTGTTGTCGAGATCAATATCGACGGAAAGGATGTATCTGCCAGGATTATTGAAATAGAAGGTAGATCATGCGAGTATATTAAGTTCTCAAAAGAACTCTCCACACGATCTGATTAAGTACTTATCATTCATTACCATTGATCGTTTCGATCTTGAAGGTGACATTCATATTATGGAGACTTAAACAAACCTTGTCTCCGAACTTCAGGATCTCATCCACATCGACATTGTTACCCCAGTTATAGACATAATCATAGGCACCCTGCATGGGCTCGAATCCCATGGACATCAAACGTTGGTTGATCTCCGATGGGCGAGCACCTTCACTATTGTACCATATCAGTAGGTACGTTTTCATCTTATCACCTAATATAGTTCAATGTCAACTATGTTTATCAGACTTTTGGTCTACACCCGAGAAAAAAGAGACTGCGCGTGATCGCGCAGTGTTATTCCATCAAATTTCCTCTTTCAGGGATCGTAGGGCATCCAATGCCATAGACGAATAGTAGGCCCTATCAGTACCATAATGCTCCTTCGCCTTTACCACATTCGAATCTTCGCTATCAAGAGCACTGATACGATTAAGGGTCTGCTCAGCCGTATCAGCGACCCACATATCACGCGTCTCCCCATCCACTATATGCATAGATTCAGGTCTTACGGATGTGAGTACACTTCCATCTGCTGTGGTATAGGTACTTGGCTTTCCTACGATCGCAACAAAAGCAGGTGTCTCACATTCCGCAAGGACCTGTGCAGCTTCAGGTTGGTACTGACCGGCATAGATGAAGAACGATCCTGTAGGGTCTGAAATACGTCCCTTCCAGTACTCCGAATCGGTGCCAATATCTTCCTTTTCGATCAGGGTCCCAACAATGAACAGACGGTTAACCTTTGCACCTGTGGGAGTTAATAGATAATGCGGCGAATATACATCGTCCCCATCTTTGAATGATAGATCAGATTCCCGAAACTCCTGAGCAAAAATTCGTTGTGCAACCTCACGTATATATACTGCCATTTACACCACCTCCGCATCCTGTATTAACTCATCGACCAAAGCCATGTTCAGTTCAGATATCTGATCGATGGAATCAACCAGAATATACCGGTCTAATCTGGATCCCTCAATGATATAATACTTGCCGATCAACATGGATCTCATACGATCAAGGACAACCCCTTGATCAAGGGCATCAGCCGCAAGGGAAATAGCCTCATCAAGAGTCATTCCAACAAGCTCCTGGGCAATCTCTCGTTTTATAATTGCATCCTGAGCAGTGATACCATCATCAAGAACAGCTTTGATCCTGAGATCATACACACCGTCTACCTTTCCATGCTCCATACATGCACCTTTTGTCAATGCACGATTGCATTCAGGACAACGTTTTATCAATCCCGACCCTGCCTGGACATCAACCATCGCACCGGTGAACGTGACCGTCGCCGTACCTACCTCAATATCCTCATCCAATGTCTCTATCGAAGAGGTCTTATTGAGATTGATCTCAAACTTATCGTTCCACTCACTTACAACAACATTGTTGAATAGATAGGTATTGCCGTCCTCGACATCCGGGAGATCGTCACGCGCCCATTTAACAAATTTGATAGTACCAGTTTCATCGCCTATAAGGCCAACCTGGGATATCGATTCATGAGAATTGTCCCACAGCTGTACAACCTTGGCTTTAACATTAACCCACTGCCCATCCTCATGCATATCTTCGATCGTTGCCATCGGGGTAGACGAAGGAGCACTGGTCGGAATATTTCCAACATCTAGGTCCTCATCCAATGCCTCTATCGAAGAGGTCTTATTGAGATTGATTGCGAACTTGCCGTTCCACTCATGTACAACAACATTGTTGAATAGATAGGTCTTACCGTCCTCGACATCCGGGAGATCGTCACGCGTCCATTTAGTAAATTTGATCGTACCAGTTTTATCTCCAACAAGGCCAACCTGGGATATTGATTCGTGAGAATTGTCCCACAGCTGTACAACCTTGGCTTTGATATTAACCCACTGGCCATCTTTACTTATATCAGCAGTACTGACAAGAGGAGTCGATGATTGTCCAGAATAGAACCTGCTCCGATCAATACCATATTCTTTCAAGAAGTAATTCACCACACTCCTTCTTGCTTCATCCTGTGGAACTTTGAACTTGGTGATCAGTTTGGTCAACCTGTCTTCGATCTGTTCTACAGGGATGTCTACTCCCAGTTCCGAAAATTTGTCTTTGATAGCGTTAGCTTCTTCCATAATAATTCCTCAAGCCTCTTGTTTGTTCTCTTTTGAGAGGCAATCTTAGATAGGTATTGTACATATATATACCTGATCGAAGCACATTGAAAGTATTCCCTGACATATTATCTGTTCAACAGCTCCAGAACATCTTTTGCCGCATTCCCTTCTCCAATAACCGATACAATATCATCGTGCTCCAGCACCATGTTACCATTGGCTATGAACGAGTCGTCTCCGCGCCGTACCATGATCAGAAGACTGTTTTTCGGTAGGGAGAGTTCTTTGATGGCTTTTCCTACGATCTTGGGATTTGTGACCCTGACCTCCAGAGTCTCAGCACCCCCAGCCACACCACACATGGTAAACATATTGGATCTGCCAACCATATTATCAAGGACCATGGCAGTACCCATGGCAGGACTCATGGATCGTATATTAAGATCCCAGAACGCATGCAGGTTCTCCATATTGTTTACTCTTGCAACGATCTGATCTTCCGTGAACCCGAACTTGGCCTTTGCTATCTGACACACCATCAGGTTCGTGTTGTCCTGATCCGTGGTCGCCACTACATACTTCGCATTCTCGATTCCCGCCTTTTTCAGCACATCGATGTTCTCGGCATCTCCGTGTACAACACGAATATCGGCGTCCATTAACTTCTGACAATTCTCCTCCAAGGCATCGACCACTACTACATTCTGTCCCCTTTTCTCGAACCTCTCTGCCAGAATATAACCGACTTCGCCTCCTCCTGCTATGAGTATTTCCATGGGTATCACTCCTAATCTTTTTGCAACGTGTTTCGACAGCGTACCTGTTACCACTACCGTAATGATTACCGTAAGGAACATTAGACCTACAAGTTCCTGACCACCATCCATACCCAACCAATTCAACCTTATCGCAAAATATGTTGCGATCGAAGCAGGTACAACGCCTCGTGGGCCTACGAACGATATGAACAACTTTTCTTTTGTAGTGAAACGAGTCCCTATGGTAGATATGAACACCGATAGGGGTCTGACCACAAACATCAACAGCATGATCACAATTACTCCCATGACCCCGATCCTTGCAATGTCCTCAAATCTCAGCATCGCTGCGAGGAGTATGAAGATCAGGGACAGCATAATGAACACCAGGTCTGCCTTGAACTCCTTAATAGCGGCTTTATATGGTACATCGGAAGTACCCACGATGATACCAAATATAGCCACTGCAAGTATTCCGGATTCAGTTCCGAATGTCTCGGATATCACATAGGTTGCAATTACCATTGTTAACGTAACAAATTTCACTGTCTGCGCAGGGAGAGCTTTTTTGAGTGAAAAGAACCTGGTCAGTATTATCCCACTTGCCACACCCATTACCAGACCAATGAAGATCCGGTAAGCAAAGAACTCGATGACCTCTACACCTGATAACTGGGAGACGATCCACTCGAATATGAGTGCTGCAAGGATGACACTTCCTGCATCATTGAGGACACCTTCGATCTCAAGGAGCTTGCTGACCTTGTGATCTACCCTGACACTTCGTACAATGGGAGTTATCACCGTAGGTCCGGTAGCCGTCACCAGTGCACCGAACAAAGCTGCCATCTGGAGAGGGAAGCCAACTACCAGGTGACAGATGATAGTAGCCAACATGAAGGTGATGAGCAAACCAAGGGTTACGAGCTTCAGCACTCCTTTTTGTATGGTGCGTACCGACTTGATGTCGATGTGAAGCCCCCCATCGAATACGATCACAGAAACACAGAGAGATACGATGGCTGTGAGACCATCTCCCAGAATGCTGGGGTCAAGTACACCCAGTACCTCGGGCCCGACCAGAATACCCTCCACAAGAAGGAATATCAGAACAGGCACTCTGAACCGTTTGCTCAGCGTATCCGCTATGATGGTCATCACCAGCACTGCAAGTGCCAGTTGTAACAAGAATATAGAGTCCACTATCAATCTCCTATGATACTATGATCAAAGAACATGTGAGAAATGAATTGAAGCTATAAAGTACTTTTGAGAACATTCCCGCCGACCGAGAACGAAACGAGAAATGGGCAATGACAAAGTTATTCGGAAGGTTAACTGTTAAATAAAATAAAAATAGAGATGTTTGTTCGACCCATACTATTGCAGGGATCGAACAGAACATCCAATCGCTTTACAGTCCAGTGGATTCCCTGAACTTGGCACAGCTGTTGATCTCGATGTCAAGCAGCTTCTCGATGTTCATCTTGGCCGCAATACCCTTGGCACAGCCTGGTACAGAGGTGATGACACCAATGTCG
>JAYEHR010000103.1:0-9703 GCA_034659615.1 Methanobacteriota archaeon
TTTGAGTATTATATGATAAATATTTTGATAGATCATTCATCAGAACACATACATCACTCAACGATCTCGGTCGGGATCTCCTCAAGATCGCAGAAATCCGATCTGAAATTGTATGCTCCAGCATTGATAAACACGATCGTATCGCCAACCTTCGGCTCGTCCTCAAAATATACGCGATACCTGAAAAGGTCCATTGAACAGGGAGTGCACCCCTTGATCACATAGGGTTTGCCCGACCTGCTACCCAGTTCATTCTCCACACGCAATTTTACCGGTACCAGAATGGCATCCATATCGCTATTGTAAACAGATGCATTGATGATGATATTGTTATCATACACTCCCGTAATACTGGTGATCAGCTTGCCTGCGGGAGCAGCGATGAAACGACCTGGCTCGACCATGAGCCGGATGTCTCTCTCATGCAGCCACTCCCTGAAGGTTATAATGCGCTTGAATATCCCACCAATGACATCGGCATTGGTATTAGCATACTCGGCAGGTAGACCGCCCCCTATATTGAGTATATCGATGGCATGCAGGGTTTCTGGAGAGAGGACATCCTCGATGTCACGCTGGAGTTTCCAATCACTCATGTTCTGTGTCTTACGATGAAAATGCACGCCCAGTTCATCAATATGTGGCTCATCCTTCAATTGCATAATACGTTCGTTGACAACATTCGAACTCATTCCAAAAACAAAATAACGCTCGGTACGCACTGAATGCTCTTTGAGCTTCAGCCGCAGGAACAGTGTAACCCTCCAATCCGTGTTTTCAAAGGTATCAAGCATGACGTCAAGATCGAACTCATTATCCACTACAAAAGAACGTATGCCCTGGTCATAGAGATCAGTGAACAGCTGTGGTGTCCAGCCCTGTGCCAGATATACGATCCTCGACCTATCCTTTACCCGTTTGATCTCGTTGAGCATATGGATGTTGAAAACAGCATCGGTATGTTCCTCTATGATGGGTGTTACTCTGGGGTTCGTCTTGGAACTGAATGAAATAAAGTCAGCAGCATCGGCCACCTTCTGGTACTGCTCCAAGATGACCTTTTTTGACAATGTGAACCGGGGAGACTGGTCACATGACAATGTGAACCGGGGAGACTGGTCACATGACAATGTGAACCGGGGAGACTGGTCGCTCATAGTGATCCTCGCATGACCTTTATTCTTCTGTAGTTGTTCTCAGCAATCCATCTTCTGCCAGTTCATCCAGGGCACGTATCATAGCAAGCGGGAAATTGATACTGACATCGCCGATGACAGTAGCTACATCACTATCATCCTTCACCTTCCCCCATGATTTAGCTTCATTGGTATTCGCCCCTGACATGCTGCCGGATGTGCGGTGTGCGGTCGTCATATACACGGCATACTCGGCACCACCGTTGAGAAGAGTGCTCAGGATCGCATGGTGTTTGGAAATGGATCCCCCCAGGGCAATGACGCCTTTCCTGTCGTCAAAGCTGGTTGCGAAGAGAATGTTCCCAAAATCTTTGACAACATCGACAACGAAATCTGGATGCTTCTGCTGGAACAGGTACAGATGGAAACCGAAAGCACCATCGGTGATGGCAGGACAGAACACCGGAACATTGTTCTTTGCTGCCTGGTAAAGAACGGACTGGGGGTCGTTCAGTAATGATCCGATCTCCCTGAGCATGTCCGATACTGTCCAGCGTTTTTGTTTTTCATATAGATGATTGAGGATATCGGCTATGAGGTTTTCAAAGTTCATATAACTCTCATTCTTGACCAGGATATTCCCAATACGATTGATGCCCTGCTCATGCAGTTCCACATCATCGCTCTGGAAGGACCCGATCTGGAATGCTTCCCCGGTGGCTTTCATGATATCTTCCTCAAGACCCCCAACCGTGGTCACGATTATATCAGCGATACCCAGTTCGATAAGCTGGGCAAAAAAACCCCTGAGGCCTGAAGTGATCATGTTCGAGGTAAATGTCAAAAAGACCTTTGCTGAATCTTTTTTCATCTTCACGATCACATCGGAAGCTCGCTGCAACTCAACACTCTGGTAGCCAATATATCCATAGGAATCAACGAGATCGGATACTCGCATATCCTGCTTCCACCTGAGGTCTTTAACGGTTGCCATTGATGCTCACTCCTGATCGATCCGGTGCATGTACTGGAAGGTAGATCATGTATGCCCAGTAGTCCTGAATGATATATATTAACTTTGCGTCGGGAAAAAGGAGATCAATACTTGCAGACTCTCCATCCATCCATCCATCCATCCATCCATCCAGAGCATAAAAGCTAAATACATTCTATCACTTGTAAAATCGCTTTTGATGTTACGTGGAAGGTGGACGCTCGAACATGTCGGTATTAGCTGAGAACATGAAACGATTACTGCAGGATAGCCGGGGCTACGTTCCCTTCGCCGTGATCGGAATATTCGTGGTACTGGGTGCCACCTTCATGTCGGTGTACTTCATGCAGATGGACTATGAGATCGCCCAGACCATCTACAATACCGAGAAGAGCGATCCTGCCCGCACAACCGTACAGTTCGCATCCGCTGACCTGTCACGCTGTTTGAACTACGCCGGCATGGAGGCCCTGCAATGGCAGGGACAGCACCCGATCATCCAGCCGATGAACACATCTACCGGAGAAAGATCCATCGACGATTTCATCGTAACCGCACGCACGCAGAAACTGGATGCAGGGGACACGTTACAGGTATCCATCCAACTGCCGGCGGATGTGTGGTGCCAGATATCATCCCTCTGGGAGGACAGGGATATCGTCCTGACCGTAAAGGACCCCTCCGGCAACACCCTCACATCGATCAACTATGGTGCAGCAGTGAGCAGCTGGAGCAATGTCAATTTTGAGGAAACTATTATGATACCGCAGACCACTCCCTCTGGCATTGGTTCCATCGAACTTGAATGTGGTGGCGAGCTGAAAGCCTCGAACTGGTATTCTATAGGCATGGATCCGGTCAAGGACATCACAGCCAATCGTTTCAACGAACTCATCAGCCAGAACTACCAGTACAATGATCACCGATTCGGAGACTATGCGATCAATATTGAGCCGGACGTCACGCCGTCCCAGATCACCATTGACCATGTGAACGGTACCCTTGAGCGCCAGCTCAAGTCAACCAATAGCAGCTACCAGATATACGATGTGTTCACCATCAGGGACCTCAACTATACCCTGGTCAACCTTGGGACGAGCGAAATGATCAACGGTGCCCTGGACGTCTCCACCATGATCACATCCCGGGAACCACTCCTTGAAGAACTCACCCGCGAATACGAGACTTCCCTCAAAAGCCCCCAGACCAGCAACATCGTCCTGGGCGCTACCAACATCCGCTCCTTCATTTACGGTCCCTGGCAGCATTATGCGTCAGGACCCCTGAACATCATCACGGATCCCTCCCTTGCCAGTGCTGTCAACGCAGGGACCCTCTACGCCCAGAAAATGGCATTCGACTCGGTGGATCCCTGGTCCCTGATGTACACGACCTACTATAATGGCAAGGTGCTCTACCAGGATATCCATAGTGACCGTGGATCCTTCGAGATCAATACGTCAGCGAACATCAGCGACACCTACACTGAACTGGCTAACAACGGTTCGTTTTGTATCGATATCGACAAAGGGATCCGTGACTCCATGCTGAGCAGCGGTACAACCCTCGAGCAGGTGGACGAGGTGTCCGGCATCTCGGTCACAGCATCGGATCACATCCCTGATGTTACCGATGGATGGGTGTTCAACGACCCTGAATGGTCCGCATCCCAGCCAGACCTCATTCATGATATCAGCAACCAGATATACCAGGCAGATGTGCGGGCCCAGGTGGTGCGGGATGGGTTCGATCCCGTGACACCCACCGGCAGCAGTCTCTCGGCCAGCAAGGGCTCGGTATCCCACAGCAGCCACGGAGTTTCCTGGAGGGGGTCGTACCTCGCATCCGGTACGCATACCGGTGCCCTGGTATCGCCGTATTCGTGGAGCGATGTTACATCGAGTTCGTACTCGAAGTCGCTGTCCCCGTCCATCAACCCCCCTCGGGGTTCGGTCAGCAGCTGGTCGATCTCCAGTGCCTCGGTCTCACTGGACTCGTACCAGATCACCGGAATGCAGGTCACACCCACCTGCCAGCATAATGGTAACGATACGACCACGTCCGTGCTTCGCACGGATGGTTATCTCGACCAGGAGGACCATCGGTTCGACTGGCGCGTGCGGTATGACATCAGTTACAAGATTAAGACCAAGTGGTCCATTCACTATTCATATTCCTATAGATACAGATGGAAGACCTTTGAGGGATATACGGATCCTGTGAACGAGACGGGGCCAATCTACAAGTACCACTCCGGCTCGAGCAGCGGTTCGGATTCAACCACGACCAGCCGAACGGACACGGAATATACCACCCACACCGAGATCGAACCCGAGGACCTGACGATCATCTACCACCAGTGCCCGCCCACGGGCGGGTATTCCGGCCTGGCCACCTATGCAGACCCCACCCAGCGCGAGTACCATAAGACCACCGTGAACGTGAACTCCACGGACCTGCTGGACCCCTGCTGCTCGGATGCGGCGGATAAATATGCGGACCAGTACGTGAACATCTATCCGATCGAGAGCCGCCATTGGCTGTATCCGGACAACTATTACCTGCCGCAGCATACGGTCCAGTGCGATGTTCCGGACTGGGTCCACCGTGTGGCTGCCGACGAGGTGCTGGCCATGCTGGACAACATCGAGGCGGATGATCCCCGGGTCAATGTCTCCATGCTGGATCACCTGGGCGAGGATCCGACCCACATGCGTTACAATGCCGCCCGGGACCTGGCCAACGACCTGGATTCCCACACTGAGAACTATGTCAACCGCTCCCGCTACCTCAACGGCACCGATCTGTACACCAGCAGTGATGCCGTCCGGTACACTGCGCGAAACGAGGCATACCTGAAACTGATCGATGTGATCAAGGCAAAGAACCAGGCCCTGGACCGTAACCTAGACTCATACCTGCTCACCCGTCTTCGGGACAGTGGTATCGATATCCCCGGCATCGACCTTGGCAATTCCACCAGCGCCAGTTCCGGGTCCCTGTCCCTGTTCAACAATCCTGCCATCAAGACGGCCGGCACGGCCCTGGGAACAGAGATGGGCATCATCGGCACCATGGAGGTGACCGGCATGCCCGAGAGCAAGTACAACTGGACTGAGAACATGACCATCGTGGTGGACCAGTATCCGGATTACCTGTACCATGATCCGGCGTTCGATCTGCAGGACCAATTCCACTGGACCGACGAGATCACGGGTAAGACCATCTACCCCCTTGGTGTCAGGAACACCTGCGTGTTCACCACCGGTATTGCGGACGATATCGCTGATCTGCTGCAGGACAGCAGCGAGCCGATGAAGACCGCTACCTCACAGATGGTCAGCCAGAGTATCGCTGATCTGAACACCGAGGTGGCGGCACTTGAGCAGAACCTGACCGATCAGGTCGTGTCATTCGACATGACTGCTCTGAATTCGAATATCACTGGCCTGACCACGACCTACAGCAGCCAGATGCGTACCCAGATTCCCACAGAGATAGCACAGCAGGTGGCAGCCGATCCGGTGGTTGCCAGATGGATCGATTCAAATAATGTGACCGCCATCACATCAGGATACCTGAACTCCCTGACGAACGATGCGATCATCGATCGATCCACAGATGACACGCTGTCTGGTGAGATCGCCAGTCGACTGCGCTCCCGGATCCGATCCAACAATCCTGCGCTGGTCGACGACGAGATGGAAGCTGTGCTGCATCGCGTGGACACCGACGCCAGGATCGGTGTAGCGGAAGGGATCAGCGTGGTACTTATTGACAACAGTGCGATCATCGATGCCGGGTTCGATGCGGTCAATGCGGAATTGCAGGATGTGATGGACCAGGCCTCTGACCAATTGACCGGGGAGGTCGCGGATCGTGTGGAGAAACGGTTGCAGCGGACAATGAAATATGTGCCATGCGGACTTCCGGTACTGCCACCGCACTGGGCGTTCACGGTCAATGTATGGACGTATGATGTGATCGGGAAGTACCAGTGGTTCCGGGTCGTGGATAATGACAATCAGTGTATGGTGGTGCCGTGGTTCGGGCATGTGGGGCAGGAGTATGTGCGGGAAGAGAAGGAAATATATCATCCTATTAAAAAAGACATAAATGGTTATGATTTGAAATTAGGAAAAAATTTGCCCATATCTTTCAGGTTTGGAGGATATGCAGCCACAATCGTGGGTCCGGGTCCAAAGGGTGTTGGAGATAAGGTGGGGGGCAGAACGGAAAAATCAATTGGATATGATGATTTAGTGAGTGAATGGGAGAGTCAAACATGAGATTCAGGTTAACAGTGATTGCATTGATTATGTTATTGTTGGCATTGCCAATTATAGCCACTGCAGAAAGCCAGTACGGCAAGATAGATGTTTATTGCAATGATGAACTATACCCGGGTGCATCAACACCAAAACCTGTTTTGAAAATTGGAGAGCCGTTTACACTTCGGTTCGATGTGACAATGAAACAAGAATGCAAGCTTCACTTATCACTTTCAGATCTTGGTACATATCAAGGGATGGAAAATTTTGTTGTTGTTGATGGACCTTCTGAGTTAGGTGAATCGTATGATAGGATATTCGAGGAAAACGAAACATATACATTCGAATGGACATTGAAACCAACTGAGGAATGGGCAGGTGGATCGATGCCAATTAATTTCCATTATTCAATACAAGTTAAAGATCACTATGATCCCCTTGTCAACAGCGAGTTCACCGCCGCCGTTCCCTACATCACCAACGAGTACTACGAGGGTGGCTCCGCCACCACCACAGACCCCGCCGGGAACGCAGACGATACCCCATCCACACCCGCCTTCACCCTCCCCCTTGCCCTCATCGGCCTGATACTGGCGGCGGTGCGCAGGCGGTAAGGGATTACATGATCGAACGGGCTCACCGCACCTGTGATCCCTATATAAACCTCTTTTTGAAATCAGTAGCAGAAGACTACGAATCAATTCGTAGTTTAAGCAATGGATATATATGAGCCCTGCGTATTTGCAAGTAGTACAATACAACAAAATTGCATGTTGAAAGTATGAAATGATCCATGAAATGGCATCTCATTTGACTTTCCAGCATGTGATACAAAGGTGATACGATCATGAAAATGAAGAATACATACACAACGTTGCTCATACTCCTTGCACTGGGGACATTGGCCGCCAGTGCGCTGACCATGGGATGCACCGATGGAACGAACTCGATGATTCAAGGGGAGATCGTCTTCGAAGAAGTGAACGATCCGATCCGGGATGCGACCATCTATATCGAACTTGAAGATGTCAGTCTCGCTGATGCTCCGTCAACGGTGATCTCCAGCATGGTGCTGGAAAATGTCAATATTGACGCGGACGGTTCGGCATCGATCCCATACTCACTGGAATATCCCGAACTCGATGACCGTCTCACATACTCCATGTCAGTTCTTGTGGATCTGAACGGGGACGGAAGAACGTCGGGAGGCGACTACATCAGCATGGAACATATCCCGGTCTCAACATCTGGACCTAATGATAACATAACGATCAATGCCAGGTTTGTCACACCGAGTGACGATGGTCCACAGCCTGTCGAGACAACGGCAACCGTTGTCAGCCTGGAGGATCTGGAAGATTCTACAAAGATCCTTCTTGATGAGGATGATGTCGAATGCGGTGAGGGCTACCCCGGAGATCTGTATCTTATTGTCAATGGACAGACAGTAATTCAGTACAATAATGGCGTACAGCTATCCCTTGACGATATTTTCCCTGGCACACGGATCAGGGCATACTACGGACCGGCGGTCATGCTCAGCATGCCTCCACAGAGTGTCGCCACACTGATCGTGGTGCTGCCAGATACACAAAATACAGATGGAACGGATCCGGGTTCCACAACACTGGAAGCAACCATCACAGATGTGATGGATATTGACAACGATACGAGGATACTCATTCAGGGTGATGAGGTAAGTGAATTTGGTTTTGATTGCGGGATATACCTTATAGTCTCAGATCAGACCAGCATCATTGACGAAACGGGTACGGTCCTGTCCATGGATACTCTTGTGAACGATACCGCTGTCAGGACCACCATGGGACCTGCAATGACGCGCAGTCTCCCCCCCATAGGACAGGCTGAGGAAATTGTGGTGTTATCGGAATAAGGATGATGACCCACAATACATAAGTAAGGCGACCAGCAATAGGCCAGACGGCAGAAGTAATATGGTTCATTTAACCATACACAATGAGTTGATATATTGACAGTACAAGAAGGAAATACAGTTAAGGTCGAATATACCGGTATGTTCGACGATGGTACAGTATTTGATAGCTCTGAAAAACACGGTCAACCGCTGGAATTTAAAGTCGGTGCCGGGCAGATGATACCTGGTTTTGAAGAAGCGGTCCTGGGTATGGAGACCGGTGATGAGAAAAAGATAGAACTAGGACCAGCACAAGCTTATGGTGAGCACAGAGAGGACCTACTCAAGACGGTGCCCCGGGAGCAGCTGCCTGCAGATCAAACACTTGAACTTGGGATGGGATTGCTTGTCAGCCTTCCGGACGGCACAGAGATTCCGGCAAAGGTTATCGATATCACCGACGAGACCATTAGCATCGATCTGAACCATCCCCTGGCAGGTGCAGACCTGAGCTTTGAGATCAAGGTAGTCGATATCGCAGCCTGATCTCCATTCTTTTCTTTTTTTTATCTGACTTTTTTAGGGATCATCAATGAAACAACCAAAGATCATAGGGTTTGGTGGCAGTCCCAGAAAGAACGGGAACACTGATGTAATACTGAACGCGATCCTGAGAGGAGCACGGTCATGCGGGGCCGATACGGAAATGATCCTGTTGCGCGACCAAGACATCCATTCATGTGTGGGATGTGAACAATGTCGCAAGGACCTTACCTGTACGAGGTTCGATGATGACATGCAACAGCTCTACCCGAAGATAGAAGAGGCTTCCGGGCTGGTACTGGGTTCACCCACATACAATTATAATGTAACATCCATGGTAAAGGCCTTTATCGATCGTCTTTATTGTTATTACGACTTTACTGATGATAGGCCCCGTCAGTATTCCAGCCGGCTGGCTGGACAGGGACGCAAAGCGGTGGTGTTCGCTGTCTGTGAGCAGGAGGATATTGAGGACATGGGTTTCACCCTTGAAGCCATGGGGAAACCCCTCAACGCACTGGCATACGATATAGTGGAAGAATTACCGGTCATCGGATATTTTGATCGTGGTATCGTTGCCGAAGATAAGGATGTGCTGCAGTCTGCCTTTGAAGCCGGCCAGCGGCTAGCCAAAGAGCTCAAGTGAACTGTTCCATCAAATTTCGATAATGTTACAGCATATCCATATCTACAGAAATTGTGTCTACCAGCAAGCGATCTGTGAACCTATGAATAACACTACTGTCATGTCACGTATAAAATGTCGCAATGTATATTAGATATAAACTTCATAATCAATCTATGAGGATTGAATATGAAGAAATACATCGTGACACTAACTAAAGACGAACGTGAAGCTCTTACTGCACTTACTTCCAAAGGC
>JAYEHR010000104.1:0-32283 GCA_034659615.1 Methanobacteriota archaeon
AAGACATCTGCGGGGCCACGTCCTCATCGTTTCAGGGTCACCAGGGACGGAAAAGAGGAATACCGTCCTCCAGAGGAGTTCATCGACCTGCTCAGATTATCGGAACGTATAATGATCGTAGCCAGTGGCGATCCGAAGATGGAAGCTAATATCATTGAGATGCTCAGTGGTTTCCATCTAACGGCAGACCGGGTTCAGGTCTGCAGATTCTGTCTTCTCAAAAAACAGTTCAATTTTGTCAATAAAAAATCCATCAAATACCACAACGAATTGATCTGTGAAGATTGTGCAAAAGAAGAACTGTTGCGAGCACTGCGTAATTCACACTGCCATTATGGAGATGAGGCCATTGAACGTTTCGAGCAGATCCTGCTACGTACAAAGGATCTGGATCGGACCATTGGTATGTTGGATCCCGAGGAACTGGACCCTGAACTTACGCGTTTTGATACCATCCGATCAAACCCCGATGAAAGTACACGAAGTATCAAGGATCTCCCACTTACCAGGAAGTTCAAGAATATCCTGCTGAAGAAATCAAAGACCCTGTTGCCAGTACAATCCATCGCAGTGGACAACGGGCTGCTGGATGGGAAGAACCAGTTGATCACCTCGGTCACAGCCACCGGAAAAACGCTTGTCGGAGAGATGGCCGGGGTGGAGAATATCCTGAAACACAATGGGAAGATGCTATATCTGGTCCCGCTGGTTGCGCTTGCCAACCAGAAATATGACGATTTCACAAAACGGTATTCTACGATCGGTATCAAAACGTCCATACGGATAGGAAGCTCACGCATCCGGACCTCAAAGACAAGATCCATGAACAGGGACGTTGATACGGATATCATAGTGGGTACCTATGAGGGGCTGGATTACCTGTTGCGGACAAAGGGAGCGGACCTGCTCGGGCAGATCGGTACAGTGGTCATTGATGAGGTGCATATGGTAGAGGACGATGAACGCGGGCACCGGCTGGACGGATTGATAGCCAGACTGAAGTATGTCGCTCCATCTGCTCAGTTCATATACCTATCGGCAACTGTGGCAAAGCCAGAGGTCATGGCAAAAAAGCTCGGTGCTACACTTGTGGATTATGAGCACAGGCCTGTACCCATTGAGCGACATCTTGTGTTCTGTCCTGAGAATCGCGAGATCAGGCTCATGACAAAGCTTGTGCGGGATGAGTTCAAGATGGTCTCGTCCAAAGGTCATAAGGGTCAGACCCTTATATTTACCAACTCCCGTCGCAACTGTCATCGTATCGCTGGGGCCCTTCCAATATCTGCAGCTGCCTATCATGCGGGCATTTCCCACCCGGAAAGGAAAAAGATCGAGAGGCGGTTCGCAAAAGGAGAGTTACCTGTGGTTGTGACCACGGCCGCTCTGGCAGCAGGAGTGGACTTCCCTGCATCACAGGTGATATTCGAGTCCCTCGCCATGGGTATTGAATGGATATCCATACAGGAGTTCCTGCAGATGCTGGGCAGGGCTGGTAGACCGGATTATCATGACAGGGGTATTGTGATACTGCTGGCAACACCGGATAAAAGTTATACTAGCCAGCAGAGTAATACCGAGGATGAGATAGCCATTAGATTGCTCAAAGGCGAGATGGAACACACGGAGGTGGACTACGGCAAGGATGAACAAATGGAGGAGGTCCTGGCGTCCGCTGCCGTGACAGTATCGAAACGCGATCTTGTGGCCATACAGAAAAGCATGTTGGCTGAGTTCTCAGTCGATCCGATCATCACCCGGCTGAAAAAATACCATATGATACGGCAGACGGGAGATACGATCTCCCTCACCCGATTCGGAAGTATCACTGCTGGGCATTTCCTTTCGGTACCCAGGGCGTTCCTGATACGCGATGCAGTACTTGCGGAGCATGGGGTCCTGGATATTGTAGCAAACCTTGAGTTCTTTGACCAGGTGTACTTCAAATACGCAAACCAGGTGTCAACGGCATTGAAGATCAATATGCCATCCAGGGTGTTCCAGGGTGCATCGCTGGATATTATCTTTGAAGGGGAGAACCTTTCCAGGCTTGACGTCACGATCCAGGACCAGCTGTTCGATTTTGCGGCGGATTTCCTCACGTGCAAATGTAAGGAGAGTCCTTATTGTGGATGTGCTGAAAAGAAGTTCTCTGAAATGATAATAAATTTGCGTTGTGAGGGGTATGATCCGGAACAGATCGTGAAGAGGACCGAGTCCCTGTATGGGATCACGGCTTATCCAGGGGATCTGTATGGTTATCTGGATGGTGTGGTACGGAACCTGGATGCGGTGGAAATGATCGCAAAGGCCTATTCGAAGAAGGATACCGCACGCGAGGCACGCCGGCTAAGGAAGCTTGTGGAAGGGTGAGCGTGCGTGCATATTTGTTTTGCACAAAATGGGATGCAAAACCTATTAAAGCGATGTGAATGATTACAATTGAGCCTAGGGAATACAACGAGGAGATAAGGATGACAGAGAATATAGTTGGACCTGATGAGGACGCGAAAAAGAAAAAGGTCAAGATCGAGATACGTAAACCGGATGATTTCAAACAGGTATATTCGATCGGTGCCATGGGTGGACATAGTCCATACGATTTCAGGATCGGTTTCTACAATGATACTCCTAAGTCATTCGATAGTTCTTCCAATAGGCAGATAATACAGCGAAACCTTGAGACAGAGATAATACTCTCGCCGATCGCTGCAGTGGAGCTCTCAAGATGGTTGAACCAGCATATACAGGAATATGAGGCAGTGTTTGGTCCCATCATCAGGGGGCATGCACCAAAGAAGCAACCTCGAAAGGATGATAGTTCAGAACTACAGGGATATATTTGATCGTTAAAAACCTTTTTAAGGCGGCAACTACATTCGGTAGTAATAAATAGGGGAATCGTGTATTAGATTTTCCAATATATTGTTAGCCGATTGACTGTTTCGACAAATAGGTTATAATGAATGAGAGGAGTTTATTTTGTTTCCAATTAAGAAAGTCCAAAAACTGATCGGTTCAAGTGTCCAGGTAGAAATGAAAGGTGATCTGCATATACTTGAAGGTACTCTCGAAAGTGCAGATGACTATATGAACCTGCATTTAGAGGATACTGTTGAGCTTTTTGAGGGAGAACGGCTACGTGCCCTTGGTTCTGTTGTGCTGCGTGGCAACAACATCATACTTATCGTCCCGATCGAAAACTAACTATCGCCTGAAAATGACCATGACAATAGAAGAAAAGACATTGGGCCATATCCGAAGCCAAAAAGAGGGAGTATTTCAGAATCAGCTCTGGAAGGACCTTGAGATCGACAGCCGCAAATGCTCAAGGATCATTAAAAAACTGGTCGATGCAGGAGAGATCACGCGTGAATCTGCTGTCTCAAATGGTGCCCGCACGTACCTTATTAAGGCATCCGCTCCAAAAGAAGAGTCCTACGACCTCCTCCTGGCTGGAGATATGTTCTCTCCCTGCACAGGATGCAGGGCTGCCTGCCAGCCCGAGTACTGCCCTCTCCTCCACCAGTGGGTAGATAATCTGATCAAAAAAGAACAGTGACATTGGGTCAAATTGCCATGAAGCGAAAGCTTAATATGTCTGTATGACTTATGAGGGTCGCTTCACTACGATTCACATTGTGCTCCGGTAGTGTAGTTCGGCCAATCATTCCGGCCTTTCGAGCCGAAGACTCGGGTTCGAATCCCGGCCGGAGCACCATGAACTTTTCTGATAGATCCTTTAAACTGCTGACAATTGGTTTCGAATTGTGGACCCAGAGGGCAAAATTTTTGTGCTTGCTCTCTTAATATCATTAATGCATATCCACACTAACATCAGGTGATTTCTTTTGAACAATATTACACTTACACGCGAGAACGTGATTACAGCCACCATCGATATCATCAAACAGGCTGAGACCATCCTGCCGGACGATGTTGTTGAGGCCATACGAATGGCTGAGGCAATCGAGTCGTCCCCGGTTGCTCGATCGCAGTTGCAGGCGATCCTCCAAAATATCGATCTTGCAGGCAGGCATGCCATTCCCATGTGTCAGGACACAGGTATCCTGATATTTTTTGTTGAGATAGGACGGAAACTGGTCATGGACCTCGATCTCGAGGATGCCATTATCGAAGCGACCAGAATTGCCACTGAGACAGTACCCCTGCGCCCCAATGCTGTGGATCCCCTCAAGCGGACGAACAGCAACAATAACATCGGAGCAGGTATGCCGGATATCAAATATGCATTCAATGACTCTGATGAACTGACCATCACCGTCGCTCCGAAAGGTGCGGGGTCTGAGAACATGAGCGCATTGAAGATGCTCAATCCCACTGAGGTTGACAGCATCAGGACGTTCGTACTCGAGACTGTGCTCAATGCTGGAGGAATGCCCTGTCCTCCGATCATCGTCGGAGTCGGGATCGGCGGGTCATTTGATAAGGCTGCACGGCTCGCAAAGGCTGCCCTGCTGGAAGATGTGAGTAACATGGATGAGTTCGAAAAGGAACTGCTAAACGACATAAATTCCTTGGGGATCGGCCCCATGGGGCTGGGTGGAGATACCACTGCCCTGGCCGTACATACCAGGACCGCTTACTGTCATACTGCATCCCTTCCCGTGGCCGTGAACATCCAATGCTGGGCGAACAGGCACGCATCGGTCACACTGGGAGGTGGACGATAATGGAATACCATCTGACCACGCCCCTTTCAAAGGACGATATCACACAATTACGATGTAGCGACGTGGTCTATTTGAGTGGTACCGTGCTTACAGCTCGTGACGAGGCCCATGCAAGGATACTTGAGATGGCAGACAGGGGAGAGGAACTCCCATTCGATCTTGACGGGACTGCGATCTATCACTGTGGACCATTGATGCAGGAAAAAGATGGTGATTGGGTCCCTATCGCTGCCGGTCCCACCACCAGCGGGCGGATGTCCAAACTGACTCCTTCTCTTCTGGATAAATACCAGGTCCGTGCCCTTATAGGCAAGGGTGGCATGATCGGCGTCATGGGGTCCCTTAAGGACAAATGTGTTTATCTGGCCTATACAGGCGGGTGTGCAGCCCTTGCTGCAGGCGCGATCGCGAACGTATCAGGTGTGCACTGGCTGGATCTCGGGATGCCGGAAGCCGTATGGGTGCTCGAGATGAAGGAGTTTGGTCCCCTTGTTGTCGGCATCGATGCTCATGGCAATGATCTGTTCTCCGATATCAGGGACAGGGGCAAACAGGCATTCTCAATGCTGGCTCCGTGAACCTCTCCACAGTTCATATTATCAGTGTAAACGCAGCCCATGCCACGATCATCAGGATCAGGGAATGTTTTAAACCTGCCGAGACCTCTCCTTCTCCCATTTGCCCAGCCACCAGGCCACTTACAAATCCCTGGATCACAGAAGCATGGAACAGGATGCGTATGAACGTTGCAGGATCGAACGAACCAATGAACTGAGAACCAGCTCCCGCAGCAGACGCCGCCTGACCTGCTTCAGCCATTACCGGCACGAACTTGGACGATAACATCAAGATCACGAAAATAAATACAAAGAACGACATGTAGCAGATGACCACATAGACTGCCATGTTCCCGCGGCGTTCCCTCTCCAGTGTCTTTATTTCGCTTGCATCCCTTGCCGCTGCATCCAGTACAAAGGATACTTTCCCACCAGCACGGTTCGCCTGGGTGATCAGTGCTACTGCACGTGAGATCAGGGGTGTTTTCAAGCGGGCAGCAAAGTTCTCAAGTGTATTCTCGAAAGAAACACCCCACGACATAGAAGCATTCATCGTCCTGATCTCATCGGTCATTTCCCCATATTCACCTTTAGAGACTGTATTCACAGCCGCAGGTAGGGTGAGGCCCGCTCTGCTCATCTCAGCCAGGTCCCGTAGGAGGTTTGGCATAAACTCTTCGATCTTGTTCACACGATGGCGTTTCTTGTAATAAGTGAATGCTGGAGGTGTGATGAAAATAATAACCGAGAAGATAGCCACATCGTCAACACGTATCGTGCCCCATGTGAGCTTCAGACCTATGATCAAGAAGATCAGGGCCACAGGGCCACTGAAGATCATGGCATAGGATGGATACTTATAAAATGCCCCACGGGGATCCTTCAAGAACTCCTTTATTCTGATATATTCCCCTGCTTCCTCAAGTCGCATATTTATGGCATGGTCTTCCAGTTCCCGAAGCTGTCCATCGCTCAGAATCGTGGGTTCCCTTTTGTTTGAAGAGTTTCTTGCCATGATCTCACTCCTCCGGAGTAATGGTACTGATCAGAATAATGAACATGATACTCCCCACAGGAACGATTGCATAGACAAGCGCATATAAAAATAACATATCGGCTCCACCCATGATGGACATGATCGAAATGACGATGATCAGAAAAAGAGGCCCTGCAACAAAGGCTGTTACATAGGTTTCCCCAAGAAGGCCCAGAGTCTCGAGAAACTCCTTTTGACGTTGCCGGTTCTCAATGATATACTGTTCCATCTTTATCTTGAAATATGGTTCAAGTTCTCCTCCGGATGTGACGACCGTTATCGCCCCCTGCAAGAACTCCTGCATTATTGTAGACGGTGTTGTGGCAGCGAGATTCTTCATTGCACTTACCAGGTTATTACCCAGCATCTCAAGATCACGGACAAGGTAACTTGCCTCGACAGAGACTTCCCCATAGATATTATTGGATGCAAGGGATCGGAAAAGGTTCACAGGTAGTATGCCTGCACCGGACATTGCAGACATGTAATTGATAGCATAAGGCAACATCTGATCGATCTTGCGCTTCCTGTCAGCAGCGATGATCGCAGGATATACAACAACGGACCTATACACAACAGCGAAGCATCCACCTCCCAGTATGACACTTCCAATGATATGGAAAGCAACTGCCTTATATGCAATATAGTCTACTGTCCATGCTGGGATATGTAATCGACTACCAGGTATCTCTGGAATACCTGCAATGGATAATATCAGATTAAAACAGATGAACATCACGATCGTGCACAGGATCGCTGTCAACACAGCGCCTGAAAGGTACATGTCATAGCCTATGTTCATCCTGCTTCTCAGAAGGTTCTGTCGTAAGGGTTGATACTTCAACCTCCTCTTCTGGAAATACGTGCCGAATATGCCGTATGCAAAACTGAAATATGAATTAGTCATGTAGATCCTGCCTTACCAATTTCATTATCGTTTCAGGTTCTCTCTTGTATGCGACCACTATCTTTGAGAAGTCATTGTAATCATCTATTGATTTCAGCAGCGTCCACTCAAGAACATCCTGACGCTGCTGCAATTCCTCCCGAACCCGGGCTTCATCCCATCCTGTATTTTCCATAACACTCTCGATCACATAGGAACGTCCTGAATACTGGAATTGATCATTTGCTGCGCTCCATGTGAACACTTCATTCGTGAGCAATTCACCGGTCCTTGGATCCACACCTACGATCTCGGTGAGTGATTTACATCGCCTGACGCGTTCATCTCCCACCTTGACCTGTGCCTGTACAGCAACGATGTCCAATGCCTGTATCATGATCCTTGGAACATTGATAGGGGGGTTCTCAAGTCTGTGAACGATAGATTGGACAGAATCTGCATGTATCGTTGAGAATGTGGTATGCCCGGTGGACATTGCCTGGAACAACACATAGGCCTCTGCACCCCTGACCTCACCCACCAGTATATATTCTGGACGCTGTCTAAGTGACGCGCGCAGGAGTTCATACATCTGTATAGAACCTCTATCCTCCCCTGCAAAAGCCTCACGTGTAACGCCAGGTATCCAGTTAGGATGTGCAAGGTTCAGTTCTCTTGTATCCTCAATAGAAACAATCTTCATCTCTGGTTGAATGTACATCGAAATTGCGTTCATCGCAGTCGTCTTACCAGAGGCCGTACCCCCTGAAAAAATTATACTCTTGCTGGATTCAACAGCAAGCCAGAGGTATGCCATCATGGCCGTTGAGAAGGTATGATAACCAACAAGATCATATGGAGTAATGGGGTTCTCATTAAAGCGTCTGATAGTAAAGGTACTTCCACGTGTAGTTACCTCTCTCCCAAGGGTTAGCTGGATACGTGATCCATCTGGCATTGTAGCATCAAGAAGGGGATTTGCGATGGATATGTGCTTTCCACATATCTGTGCTATCCGGATTATAAAAGAGTCCAGTTCCTCGTCGGTCTCAATGATAATATTGGTGGGGATGGATTCATACTTGCGATGGTAAGCAAAGATAGGTGTATTCGGTCCATCACAGGAGATGTCCTCTATACCTTTATCTTTCATAAGGGCATCGATCTCACCATATCCCAGGAAATCCCGTACGATATAGTACATGACCTTTTCGTGATTTACCGGAGAAAGCTCGATACGATAATCCCTCAGGAATATGTTCACGTGCTCTCTTAGGTATTCCTTAGCATTGGCCTTGGTAATATCTCTTAAATTAACATCCAGCGTCTCGACCAGCCGCACCTTAATGCTTTCCAATAGCTCTTTTTCCTTTTCTGAAAGTTCAGGTTCGATCACCTGATATTGATACTCGTGCAGATCCGAATCATGTACGATACGAATATATGAATACGGCGGATCGATCTCATAGTTATCTATTTCCTTATAATTAGTACCTTCCGGCAAAGCAAAGTTCACAAGGGGTCCATGTTTTACACTACTATATCCTTCGACCGTATGATCGGATCGTGTGAAGAGATCCTGGATCTTCTGTAAAAAGGAAATTTTTTCTGGTCCAATTGATTCAGGCATTTCATTGATCCCATCTTCTTTTACGATCTCCCTTATAGCATCTTCCCATGCACTTTTAACTTCATCTGGCAGTTTTTTGTCGGTCTCGAGTTGTGTATGTGACCTCTCCAACTTCTGCATAATTTCATCGGCATCTATCTCATCCACTTCATGTGAAAGTTCTAGCAGGGAGTCGTCCACAAGTGAGAACAGATCTTCTGAATCATCTTCACTGCCTTCCTTTTTTTCCTGTTCTCCTTCTTGTTCTTTATTTTCCTCTTCTTCCTCATTACTCTCGATGTTATCTTTTTCCAGTGATGACAGGTCCTGAACATCAGAGATCAAACCAGCATCCTGCATCTTCTGTACTTTTCCAGGTACGTTCATATCTTCATTCTCATCATCTTTTTGCTGGGAATCTGAACTTTGAACCATGACACCACATCCTAATACTTGAACTTGGAACTTAAGCTTCAACCAAAGAGCAGAGATATTATTCGACCAAGTAAGCCTTGATCATTTTTTGTAGGGGGCATCTGCAAGTCCCCTTCAGGAACTTCCATATCCGCCATCAATGCGGCAACCCTCTTGAATGCGAAGGTAGATGGAGACTGCGGGTACTTGATAACTATCGGGGACCTCAACGAGAGGGACTTGCTAATGGTCGCATCCTCATATATTGTTGAAATGATATTGCTATCAAGCGAACTCTCTATCTTTTTCTCAAGATCCACTTGCGATGATGGATCCATCCTGTTAAGGACTATCCCCATTACATTCGTGTCGTACATTCGTGTGAGTGACCGGGTCTTCATAGTATCGGCAACCGCGATCGTTTCTGGATTTACAACCAGGATCACTTCATCTGCCAACTTCAAGCTCACCATGACATCCTTATTGATCCCGGATGGAGTGTCTATAATGATAAAATCGAACTGATCATTGATGTCCGTGATCACGTGCTCCAATTGATCAAGGTCACAACCATAGTAACCCTGAAGGGTAAGTCCACCCGGAAGTACTTTTAGCCCATTAGGCCCATCATAGATGGCCTCATTGGCACTGTTCGATCCGGCAAGAACATCGTGGAGTGTGATCTGGGGACTATCAATACCCAACATGAGCCCTAAGTTAGCCATTCCGATGTCCGCATCGACCAAAAGGGTCTTTTTCCCAAACCCTGCAATGGCGGTTGCAAGATTTACTGATACTGTTGTCTTGCCGGCACCTCCCTTCCCTGAAGCGATCGTATATATCTTTGCTGTCACTGTTTAGACCTCTGGATATGACAATTTATCTGCGCCCTGATTACATGTTCCACTTTTTGAATGGAAAAACATTAAAACATCAATTGTTTATCAACTTTATTTAGTTTTGCCTATTTACAATCACGCGGTTGCAAATTCGCATAATATTATTATCATTATTATCATCATTGAGTAATATCTTATAAATAGCTTTTGATAACAACAAATACAATGGAAAATAGTACCATCACCATTGGCTTCTGACCCAATACTGTACAGAACCCATCTATTTAAATATGGAAATAGTGATAACTAGGGGAAGGTGAGATGATTGGAGCTAAAAGTGCAGCCCATTGATATCAAGGTCGGTAAATACAAAGTAGTACTGAACACCATCGACGCAAGGGAACTGGGCGTCTATGAAGGTGACAGGGTGCGAGTTCGGGGACATATCACTCTGACAGCGATCGTTGATTTCACAGAGGACATGATCGCTCCGGGTATGATAGGATTATACCATGAAATAAAGGAACAACTTCGCAGAGAGTGGACCGAGATCGTGGAGGTGTACCCTGCTGATAAGCCCCGATCCACACGTATTATCCGAAAGGTCATGGATCATGAGAAACTTGAAAAGGAAGAGGCTTACGATCTTGTGAAGGACATCGTCGAGGAGAACCTTAGCGAGATCGAGCTATCCGCGTTCCTGACATCATCATACATAAACGATCTGACCGATGATGAGACCGAGTGGCTCACCCGTGCAATGATCGATAATGGAGAAAAACTTGAGTTCAACACGCATCCCATTATGGATAAACATTCCATCGGAGGTGTTCCGGGCAATAAGATCTCACTACTGATCGTACCGATCATTGCAGCCAATGGATTGTTGATACCGAAGACCAGTTCACGTGCGATAACGGGTGCTGGTGGTACAGCTGATCTTATGGAGGTTCTGGCACCGGTGGAGTTTTCCGCAGAAGAGGTCAAGGAGATGACCGAGAAGGTCGGAGGGGTACTGGTGTGGGGAGGTTCCACAAACATTGCTCCAGCGGATGATAAACTGATCAAGGTCGAATATCCATTGTCCATTGATCCGCACTGCCAGATGCTGGCCTCCATCATGGCTAAGAAGGGAGCTGTGGGAGCGGATAATGTTGTTATTGATATTCCTACAGGACTTGGTACGAAGATCGCTAACGTGCAGGAAGGCCGAAAGCTTGCCCGTGATCTGATCAACCTTGGAGAGCGGCTGGGAATGAACGTGGACTGTGCCCTTACATATGGTTCCTCTCCGGTTGGCAGGACTGTGGGCCCGGCCCTGGAGGTCAAGGAAGCCCTTCAGGTGCTTGAGAGTGGCGAGGGGGCCAACAGCCTGATCGAGAAAAGTGCAGTCCTTGCTGGTATGATGCTTGAGATGGGAGGCGTGGCTGCCAGAGGCCAGGGACATAACCTTGCGATCGAGACGATCAAGAATGGCAAAGCCCTTGCGAAACTGAAAGAGATCATTGAGATACAGGGAGGCGATCCTCAGGTAACCTCCAGGGACATCCCAATTGGAGAACATACTGCCCAGATAATGGCCCCTACCAATGGATATGTGATCGAGTTCAACAATAAACGTCTGATCCAGATCGCACGAATAGCAGGTGCTCCCAACGACAAAGGGGCAGGCGTACAGATACACAAGAAGCATAGTGAGTCGGTAAAGAAAGGTGAACCTGTCCTTACTATATACGCAGAAAAAAAGGATAAACTAACCGAGGCACTCATAAATGCACAGCGAAAATCCCCGATCGTGGTTGAAGGGATGCTGCTTGAGCAGGTACAGTCGTTCAAAGAGGTCGAAGGTTGAAACGAACAGTTTAATAGGTATTGTTCCATTCAACTTCACATGCAGCACATAGTCGTACTCCGGATCGGTCATCGGCCTGAACGTGATAAGAGGATTACCACTCATGTGGGTCTTACAGCGCGAGCTCTGGGTGCAGAAGGGATGTTGCTCGCATCCAACGATAAAGGGATCAAGGCGGCCATTGAGGATGTGGCCGATCGGTGGGGCGGAAATTTCTATGTTAACAATGATGTGAACTGGAAAAGAGAGATCCGGGCGTGGAAGGGAGATGGAGGAAAAGTGTGTCATCTTACCATGTACGGGATCAATCTACCCGATGCGGTGGAAGAGATGCAGGAATGTGAAAAATTGATGGTCGTTGTGGGTGCTGAGAAGGTGCCTTCCGAGATATATGACCTGGCCGACTGGAATGTGGCCGTGGGCAACCAGCCGCATTCCGAGGTCGCTGCCGTAGCACTCACACTGGACCGGATATCAAAAGATGAAACACTGGCAGGTGCTTTCGGGGATGCGGAACTGACGATCGTACCTACCTCACGGGGCAAACGTGTGGTCGACAATAAAGAGAATGCTGAGCCCGGTAAGTCCGAACCAGCTCGTTTCGATCCGGATCAGTCCTGATCCTCTCCTTTTTTCTCATCCATGTCCGTGATACGATCTCGTTTGACATCCACTCCGCGATAGATGTGTTTTCTTTCGTAATCACCATATCCCCGGTGTTTACAGCGCTTCTTGTCCTGGGATTGTTTTAGCATCAACTCATCCAGATCCTCATCCGATATCTCGCGATTTGAGATGCTATCGTCAGAGACATCATCATCGGATATCTCACTCCCAGATATCTCCTCATTGGATATCTCTCCGTCTGAGGGCATGCCCATCACACCATCCGGACCAGAGGATTATGGTCGATGAACTCAACCCCGATCCCCAGTTTGTCCTGGAGACGCTCGCAGAGAACTTCCATTGCAGGGTTCTCGGTGGCATAGTGGGTCGCATCGATCAACACCATATCGCTGTAATCGCGGATGATATCATGTTTCAGCTCGGCTGATACATAGGCATCAACACCGTTCTCACGTGCAATATCCAGAAACTCGTTTCTGAAACCACTTCCGCTGAATACCATCACTGTTCTGATCGTATCTCTCTGTCCCACATACTGGAGATGGGTGTTGAGTGATTTTGACACATGGTTTATGAACACATCCGTGGAGCAGGGATCGATACTGCCCACCCTCCCGGTATCCAGTTCCATGATATCGGTGAGTCCCAGACGCTGTGCCAGCACGTCGTTGACACCATCGGTTGCCCGGTCGTAATTGGTGTGCATGGAATACAGCGATATCTGGTTATTGAGTGCGATCTTCAGTACATCCCCAAGCTGTTTTGAGATCAGGTTCAGGGGGTGGAAGATCAGTGTGTGATGTGTGATAAGCAGGTCTGCGCCGATATCTACGGCCCGGGAGAGTACATATTCGGTGGGATCCAGGGCCACCGCGATCTTCTGTACGTCATTCTCACGATCGAGCGTCAGCCCGATCCTGCCGGTATCGAACTCTTCTGCAAGACCTGGAGGGGCAATCTCCTCCAGTACTGGTATTATTTCATGAAGTTCCATAATAATTCCTTAAATCCTGACCTGATATCAATCTATCGGATATCGTTGTCTGGATGGTAATATCGATATATATTTATGCGATATGTCCAATCATACATAACGCTAAAATGTAGATATGTTACACCGAGGACGGATGATGAGAACACGACCTGCCATAACATTACCTGCTCTAATACTGATCATCATTCTTGTAGTATCGCTGGCTACGGGCTGCATCACTGATGGCAGACCGGATACTGCTGACAATGGGCCGTATGATGGATGCACGATCACTCTTTGCTGTGGAGCCGGTCTCATAAAGCCCATGAACGAGATCATCGCGAACTTTGAGAATGAGACTGGTGCCAGTGTGGATGTACATTATGGAGGCGCAGGTGAGATATTCGGAATACTTGCATCCGGAATGGGGGATGTGTTCATTCCAGGTTCGTATTATTATACCGCTGAGGCCATGGAACGAGGATATGTATATAATGATACGGTGCAGAACATTACGCTACACATACCTACTATCATCACATCCACGGGGAACCCGAAGAACATCACTGTACTGGAAGATCTGGCAAACCCGGGGATCGAACTGGTACTTGGAGATCCCAACGGTCCTGCCATTGGCAAGGTGTCAAAGAGGATGCTTGACAATGAGGAAATGTGGGAGCCAGTGGATAACAATGTGCAGACCTATACACTTACCGTGAATCAATTGCTGCTGTATGTGGTCACCAACCATGCTGATGCAACGATCATCTGGGAGGATATGGTCACTTGGGAGGAAGCGAAGGGTGATCTTGTTGTGATCAAGATACCACCCGAGAAGAACCTGATACGTACGATCCCCACGGCAGTGTCGACCAACACGCAGAATATGGAACTGGCTCAAATGTTCAATGATTTCGTGACCAGCGAGGGATCGTTGGTGGTATGGAACGAATGGGGCTTTGTGGCAGCTGAAAACTGACATTATGTATATACAAAAATGGTGGAATGATCATTGAGAGGTGAACGCGACATCTTTAAGACCACGACGATCCTGATAGCCCTATCGTTCACATCCATCCTCTTCTTATCCATAGCTTCACTGTTCCTGATCGTCGGACCCTCGGACATTCTCACCTCCCTGTCCTCCCCGGAAATGGCCTACTCACTCAAACTCTCCGTGATGACCGCCTCCATCTCCACATTCCTGGTAATGCTGTTCTCCATACCGACAGGCTACGCCCTCTCCAGATTCGATTTTCCCGGAAAGATCATAGCAAAGTCCATCATCGACCTCCCCATTGCTTTTCCGGAGCTTGTCCTTGGACTTGCCCTGTTGCTGCTGTTCGGGCAGACGTTCATTGGCGGCACACTGGAAGCATTGGGTATCCAGATCGTGTTCACTAAAACGGGGATCGTGGTCGCACAGATATTCACAGCTTTTCCCTATGCGGTACGAATTATCTACTCCACGTTCAAGGACATCGACCCGCGTTATGAATTTGTGTCAAGAAGTCTGGGCTATGGCGATTTTGAGACGTTCAGGAAAGTCACCCTGCCACTGGCACGTACCGGACTCTTTGCTTCCACCATCATCGCATTTGCCCGCTGTATCGGAGCCTTTGGGGCCGTCCTGATCCTTGCCGGCGGTTCATACATGAACACCGATGTGCTGCCGATATCCCTGTACCTGAACCTGTCCTACGGTAACCTACCAATGGCCATCACCAACGGGATAGTACTTGTCGTGATATCCTTCGTTGCGATATTTACACTGGAAAAGTTCGAAGGAGGGCACATATGAGCTACCTGGAGATACGCGATCTGAGTATCGATCTTGGAGAGTTCGAACTCAAGGACATCAGCC
Source organism: Methanobacteriota archaeon (assembly GCA_034659615.1). Taxonomy (GTDB): domain Archaea; phylum Halobacteriota; class Methanosarcinia; order Methanosarcinales; family Methanosarcinaceae; genus JAIOTO01. The sequence goes on from JAYEHR010000104.1 coordinate 15,352, forward strand.
TGAGCGCTGAGGAAGGGGAATATGTGATCATCATAGGGCCCACAGGTAGCGGCAAAACGATGTTGCTTGAGACCGTACTGGGGTTCCACTCACCTGGACAGGGAACGGTCCGACTGCAGGGCAGGGACATCACCGCCCTCTATCCTGAGAAACGTGGGATAACGATCGTATACCAGGATTACGCTCTCTTTCCACACATGAGCGTATTTGAGAACATCGCATATGGACTTCGCAAAAGGACAGATGATGACGAAGCGATACGATCTGAGGTGCACCACATTGCCAGTGTCCTGGAGATCGACCAACTACTTCACAGGAAGCCCGCGACCCTCAGTGGTGGTGAGATGCAGAGAGTGGCCCTTGCTCGAGGCCTGATAATCAAACCAAAGGTTCTCTTTCTCGACGAGCCGTTCAGTGCGCTGGACATAAAAACAAAGGAAAAACTACGCAGACTGGTCAGAAATGCCATCCGCGAATACCGGACCACAGTCCTGCATGTGACCCACGACTTTGATGATACCTGGAACACGGCTGACCGGATAATCATCATGAAAGATGGTAGGATCCTTCAACAGGGTAGACCTGAACATGTGTTCAATCATCCATCGTCGGACTTTGTGGCCGATTTTGTCGGCACCAACATATTGCAGGGACGGATCGCAGCACACCAGAGTGGTATGAGTGTCGTGAAGGGAGCGGGCTTTGAACTGCTCTCCCCTGATCAGGGAGAGATCGGAGATCCTGTGAAACTCTCTATCCGGCCTGAAGACATTATCATTTCCACAGAGCCCCTTTCCATTCCTGAAAGCAACCAGATGGTCGCAGGGATCAATGATATCTCAAGACGAGGACACATCGTGTGGATCACGTTCAGGATCGGTGACGTTTCAATCAGGTCCGTGCTGACCCCCAATTCCATCAACTATTCAGATATAGAAGTGGGGAAAGATTTTTATCTGATATTCAGAAAATCAAATACGAAGATCGTTCAATGAAGATTATAGAGACCACAAGGATGACGATCGAGATCGAACCTATACTGAATGAACCTGCCCTGGTCATCACAGGCAGGTCAAAGGCTCTGGTGATCGCTGACATTCACCTTGGTATCGAGTGGGACCTTTACAACAGCGGTTTTTCCATCCCCAGCCAGATCGAGCGGCGATTGGATCGTATCAAAGCATATATCGAGCAGTCACATCCCGATCGCATCGTCCTTCTGGGTGACATCAAGCACAACGTCCCACAGGTGTCCTGGCAGGAGAAAGATGAGATCCCGTTCTTCATCGATTCGCTTGCGAAATATGCCAAAGTCGACATCTTCCCTGGCAACCATGATGGTGGCATCGGAGTTCTGCTGCCTCCAGTCAAAAATGTGACCCTTCATCCTTCAAGAGGGGCAGTTGTGGACGGGGTCGGCTATTTTCATGGACACACCTGGCCAGCTCCCGAGCTTCTGTCCGCCGAACATGTGATCGTTGCGCACAATCATCCCACCGTCCGACTCACGGATGAACTGGGTTACTCTGCGATCGAACCTGTATGGATCAGGACCCGGTTCAACGCAGAGACCCTTATAGAACATTTCAACAAGATCGGAATAGATATCCAGGGTCAATGGAACGATCCCCCCGTCCTTGTGATACCTGCTTTCAATGAACTGTGTGGGGGTGTGGCCTTCAATGAAGTGGTACATGACGACCTGCTGGGACCGGTGTTTGTGTCCCAGGCGATCGAACTTGACATGGCGAGGGTCTATCTTCTTGATGGGACAGAACTCGGTATGCTGAAGAATATACGAAAGCTCGATATTACAAAAAAGACAGTACGGTCTGGAAGAGGGCGAAGAAGGATGAAAGGGGGACTAAATGGTCGAAAGAGCAGCAAATAACGTTGTAAGGAATGCAGTAAATGAGGAAGGACCTATATTCAACAATGTCTTTGATCGTCTCCATCCAGCGATACGTGCGGCTCTGGTAAAGCAGGGGTTCATGGAACCAACCCATCCACAGGTACGCTCGATCCCCCACATCCTCAACAACGAACACACATTCCTCATAGCTCCCACCGGCTCCGGCAAGACCGAATCCGCAGTCCTCCCGCTCTTCCACCATATACTGCTCAAGAACAAGGAGGACAGGGTTGGCATCTCTGTCCTCTACATCACACCTCTGCGGGCCCTGAATCGGGATATGCTATCCCGTATGCAGTGGTGGGGCGGGGAACTAGGTATCAAGGTGCAGGTCAGGCATGGGGACACGTCTCAGTATGAGAGACAGAAACAATCAAAGGATCCTCCCGACCTGCTGATCACCACCCCGGAGACCCTCCAGGCCATGTTCACCGGCTCGCGCCTTCGCAAGAACCTGAGTTATGTGGGGTACGTTGTTGTGGACGAGATACATGAGCTTGCGTCCTCCAAGCGAGGGGCCCAACTGTCCATTGGCCTTGAGAGACTTGTGGAACTTTCCGGGGAATTCCAACGGATCGGTCTCTCTGCGACTGTGGGAAACCCGGATGTCGTGGCACAATTCCTGGTAGGTTCGCAGCGTGAGGTTTCCGTAGAGAAGGTCGAGATGCTCAATCTGCTGGAGTTCAATGTGGTCAGTCCACAGGTATTGGATAGCGACAAACCGGTTGCCAGAAAACTCGGTTGCGAACCCGAATTTGCATCCCATCTTCGCATCATCAATGAAATTGTTGATAATCATTCATCTACCCTGATATTCGTGAACACGCGTCAGAGTGCAGAATCCCTTGCTGCTGGATTCAAGCTCCTCGAAGTCCCTATTAGTGTCCATCATGGATCACTGTCCGTCGATACGCGCATCGAGGCTGAGGAATCGTTCAAGAATGGCGACATACGGGGATTGATCTGCACCTCGTCCATGGAACTCGGTATCGATATTGGCAATGTTGACCATGTGGTACAGTATGGTTCACCAAGACAGGTATCCCGACTCCTGCAGCGGGTGGGGCGTGCCGGACACAGGATACATGAGGTCTCAAGAGGCACCATCCTTGCAACGGGTTTTGATGATATATTGGAGAGTATCGCGATCATGGGAGCGGCCACGAAGGGAGAGGTGGAGGACATATCTCCGCAGGTCGGATCCCTGGATGTTGTCGCGAACCAGATAGCAGGGCTGGTCATTGACTTTGGGGACATAGAGGTCGAAAGGATCCACTCGATCCTGAAGCGAACATACCCGTTCAAGGATCTCACTCTAGAAGGTCTGCAGCGGGTGGTCGACCAGGTTACTGAACACCGGCTGGTATGGCATGAAGAAGGGGCCATTTCCATTGGAAGACGGCGTAAGAGCTGGCAATATTATTACGAGAACCTGTCCATGATACCGGACGAGAGAAAGTTTGATATATATAATATCGTCACCGGCCGGTCGATAGGTATACTGGATGAAGCTTTTGTGATCAATTTTGCATCCCCTGGGGCAGTGTTCATCACAAAAGGTGAAATGTGGCGTGTTATAGAGATGGTTGCCGATCGTGACCAGATCAAAGTGGAACCTGTACGGGGGATGGGCGAGATCCCCAGCTGGACAGGAGAGGAGATACCCGTGCCCTGCGAGATCGCACAGCGAGTGGGAATTATCAGGAAAGAGATCGCTGACCTGATCAATGAGGGGTTGGATGACGAGACGATCGCGAGTGTCCTTATCAAGCGATACCCGACTGACCACGCATCTTTTATGCGGCTCATAGAACTACTGCGTGATCATATCAATGGCGGGTATCCATTACCAGATGACCGGACGATCGTGATCGAGAACGATGACGATGCGGTGACCATCAATGCGTGTTTTGGGCATAATATCAATGAGACCCTTTCAAAAGTGCTCACAACCCTCCTGGCGGCACGTCTTGGCAGCAGTGTCGCACAGGAGGTCGATCCGTACAGGATACGGTTGCAGCTACCCAGACATATCAGAGCACGCAAGATTCAGGAGCTTATTGACAGTATTGAGCCGGAATACATTGAACCTATCATAGAGATGACATTGAAGAACACCTCTGTCATGAAATGGAAGATGGTGCATGTTGCGCGCAAGTTCGGTGCCCTGAGCCGTGATCTTGATTACGACCGTATCAGCATGAAAAAACTACTGGAGATCTTCAAGGACACATCAATGTACGATGAGACCGTTCGTGAGATCTTCCATAACATGCTGGATATCAGGCGTGCCAGAGACGTTCTGACGCATATCGGTACCGGTGAGATCAGGGTGGAGGTCATCCCATCGTCCACACCCATAGGCCAGGCGGGTTTTGCGGCACGGAGGAACCTGATGGCTCCGCAGAAGGCTGACCGGTCCATAATCATGGCACTGAAGGATCGGATCATGCACGACCGTGTCATTCTGTTCTGTGTGCACTGCAAGAAATGGGTCTCACGCCGAAAGGTCATGAACGTCCCGGATGTCATACAGTGTCCCATCTGTGACTCGAAGATGATCGCAGTCCTGAAACCCTGGGAGGAGGAAGAGATCAAGCTCGTGCAAAAAAAAGACAGGATCACCTCAAAAGAGGATACGAAACGTGTTCAGAAGGTATATAGGAATGCAAACATCGTCATGACCCACTCAAAGATGGCCGTGATCGCTCTTGCAAGTCGTGGCGTGGGACCGGAAACAGCCACGCGGGTCATCCAGAAGATGCGGGTCGATGAGGAAACGTTCTATCGGGATATACTGGAAGCTGAACGCAAGTATGCGAAGACGAAACAATTCTGGAACTGAACGGACGGTCTGCAAGAGAATGGCCATAATAGCTTTATTCGATCAATAATAAAATGGAAGATGGTGCACAAAAGAATGACCATGGATCTGAAAAGTAGAGTCCTGGCAGGACAGGGAATACTCAAGGCCGATACGATACTTGAGCGATGCAGGATACTGAACGTTAATACAAAAGAGATACTGGATGGGAATATTGCGATCCGGTCCGGTACTATTGTGGGTATCGGCAATGTTTCTGGGCTGAAAGGCGAAGATACCAATGTCATTGACATCGGTGGGCGATTCATATCACCCGGACTGATGGATGGACATGTCCATGTTGAATCCAGCATGGTGACTCTCGGACAGTTCTCACGTGCAGCAATGGCACATGGCACGACATCGGTTGTGATCGATCCCCACGAGATCGCCAATGTACTTGGAAAAGACGGGATTGAGATACTACTCAATGAAGCACGTACCTTGCCATTGAATGTATTTGTAGCCATACCATCGTGTGTCCCTGCAACCAGTTTTGAGACCAATGGGGCATCCATCACGACCCATGATATTGAATCCCTGATCAATAATGAGCGTGTTGTTGCGCTGGGAGAGATGATGGATTATTCAGGTGTACTGGCCGCTGATGAGATGAGGCTTTCCATGATCGGAACTGCGCTGGATAACAAACTGGTGGTGGATGGTCACTGCCCCAAACTCCAGGGTAAAGAACTGTGGGGGTATATGTGTGCCGGGATCACGACCGAGCACGAGGCCATCGAATATGATGAAGCTCTTGAAAAACTTCGGCTGGGGATGACACTGATGATCCGCGAAGGGTCAGCCGCACGTTCCCTTGAGAAGTTCCTGCCCCGATTGATCCGGGACGGGGTATCGCTGGAAAATGTGTTCTTCATGACCGATGATAAGCATCCGGGACATCTGTTGCACGGATATATGGATGTTATTGTTAGACGCGCAATATCCATGGGACTGGATCCCCTTGATGCGATCTCACTATGCACGATCAATACAGCCAGACATTATCATGTGGACCATCTCATAGGATCGATCAGCATCGGAAGAAAAGCTGATCTGGTGGTGCTGGATGATCTGGAGGATTTTGCCATCCATTCGGTATATGCAAATGGCCAACTGCATATCGATCATCTGCCGGAGTACAAATACCCGGATCATGTCTTCAATACCATTGAATACGGGACAATAACCGCAGAGGATCTACGCCTTATCGCGACACCGGGCAAGGAGGTAGGGTTGAACGTGATCGGTGTTCTGCCTGATGAGATCATGACACAGAAGATAGAAGTGAATATGGCACCGAATTCCGAAGGCATACTCATACCAGACGTTGATCGTGATCTCCTGAGCGTTGCTGTTGTGGAGCGTCATGGCAAGAATGGCAATATCGGACGCGGGTTCATCAATGGTTTTGGTCTAGAACAAGGGGCTTTCGGACAGAGCATCGGGCATGACAGCCATAATGTGATCGTGACCGGAACTGCCCACTCGGACATGGCCCTTTGTGTGAACCACATTAAGAAGATGCAGGGTGGCATCTGCATCGTGCAGGATGGTAAGGTGATCGATAGTCTACCCCTTCCCTTTGCCGGTCTCCTGAGTACCTGGTCAGTGGAAGAGGTTGATGCAAAACTAACGCAGATGCATCAGGCAATGAGACAATTGGGGTGTACCCTTCCGGCACCGTTCATTACCCACTCGTTCATCACCCTGCCCGTAATACCACATATACGGCTGACCGATATGGGCGTGTTTGATGTGGATAGTTTCAGACTGACAGAATCTATCAGGGGCAAAATGTGAGATCCTAAAAATGGATTCTCATGAGTATTTGTTCATATAATTGATGTAGGTCCGTATGTATTCAGCATGTGGCCAGATCAGGGGGATCGTCACATACGCAAGCCCATCTTTCCATTTGGGGTGGGCACGTACATTTTCTATCATTTTCAACTTACTGTCCCTTAATATCTTTGCGTTGGTATAGTCCTCGTACCACATCTCAAATCGATCGATCGTAGATATGTGCTCGGGCAATTGGTAATTATGTGCCATGTCGACCACCCATCCAAGATACATCTCGGCCATATCCTCGTTATCAATATTAATATAGTGATTTGCCAACTGGCAGGTGAAATGACACCAAGGACCATTTCCACCATTGTTCCTGTCCCATAGTTCAGGGTACCTGTTCAATCCACCTATCTCTTCATCCCATAATTTCTCATGTATACGTTTGACAGTACTTCGGATCTTGACATCATGATCATCAATAAGTCCAAAGTATGCTGGAGCATATTCCACAACATCAACATCGATTACACTGGATGCAAACGCATCATATCCTATCGGATTGCTATTCTTATCCTTTACACGGATGCATTTTATGAAAGATCGTCTGCGTGGACTGTACATTCGTGTGAGTATAGCCTCTTTGACCTTTTCTGCTTCGGTTTCCCATTGAGAAACATCCTTCCCAACGGCCTTTCCCATTTTGACAGCTTCGATCATACCAGCACAACAGGCTGAATTCGCATATATCTCAAAACCATGTTCATAGGCAGGATACTCGTGTATACTATTTATGGTGTGTATCAGGTCAACCTCTTCGTTCTTGTTCATCAATATGAAATTCACAGCCTTTTCTACCGTATCCCAGTGTTCCAACACGAAATCCCTGTCTGCCATCTCAGTATAGAACGAACCTCCAGTTGCTTCAAAATATTTTCCGAGTGCATACAGTACCAGGCCGTTACCATCGATCTGAAGATCCTTATAACTCGCGTCATTTCCATCGGTGTCATATCGCTGTGAGAACTCACCCAATGGTTTTTGGGATTTTAATATAAACTCCAGCCCCTTTTTGGCATAGTCCATCATGTCAGCATCGATCGAACCCAAAATACCAATTGCATGATCTCTTGGATAAATAAACGGATAGCGTGTACCGGGGGGACTGGCGTAGAACCCTCCATTTGGATGCTGATTATCTTTAAGCATTTTCACACTATTTTCATAGAGTTTATGGGCTTCGATATGATTCAAATAGATCACTCCGTCCCAGAATCCTCTATCTTGAATACACAGAACGATCGTTCAAGATAATGGTCAACCTCTTCCCGGCTCATACCTGCTCGTTCGATCGCAGTATCATTATACTCAATTGCATCTGTCAGTGGGGATCTGGATCCAACGTTCAGCAATTTGACACCTGCCATTTCAGCTCTCTGTTTACTGTAACTGTGGTGAAGGATCCCGAGTACATTTGTCAGAGCAGGGTAATCCCAGGCGTCCTCAGATCCATCCCTTTTCTTATTGGAAAAATCTATTAATTCTATATATTGTTGAGGGCGTTCGCCATTGATATTGATGAACTCTATCAGATCGGTTCCTAGCGGACAGACCGGTAGATAATTAATACTATCATCCCTGGCTCCTTCGAAGCCAGCACCCTCCAGTTCCCCCAGTCTCTTACCAATGGACTGCAGCCAGTAATATGTCTTTTCAGGACCTACAAGATCCACCATCTCTATTATTCCCATCATAAAAGCCGTTGGCAACATGTTCTCCAGTCGTATCATATAAATCCCTTCAAGTACCCTGATTCTTAATCAGTGTTATTAATTAGTTATTAAGTTTAGTTCTCACCATTTATTAATTTAAGTATTGCATGGTTCCATCCCAAAGGTCCTATTCCTTCAACACGACCAATCCCAGTATCCGTGATCGAGGGATCGTGTTTGCCATCTGGTTTCTGTACCAGCAATGGGATATCAACTGATCGTAACATTGGCAGGTCATTAAGACTATCGCCCAGGCCAATGGTCTTAATGTTACCAAACTTCCTGCGATATATCTCTGTTAATATCCTTACCGCTTTACCCTTATCACTGTCTCCAATTATGTGCCAATACCTTCCACCACGAGTATAGTTCAGGTCATGTGAGTGAATTAGCTCCACCAGCTCATCGGCTGCATCTTTACCTTCTTCTAACCTAAACGCTTCGTCATATTCCCGCATCCTTGCAAGTCTTGCAGAATCAATATCCAGACCGGTATCCGCGCTGACTCCTGCATCATCCAGGTCACCAAATCCAATGATATTGAATCCCGTAGATCGGCGGATGTCCACCAGTACCGCTCGCAATGTCTCATAAGCAGTACCCAGTTCAATGATCCTGTACCTGTTCATATCCCTGGTATGATCATATTCAAAGTCAAAATAATCCGATGGAATGAAAATCGCTCCGCCGTTCTCAGAAATAAAAGGATGATGAATATCAAGTTCCTTTACATATACTTCAAGTTCGGCCCGCGTTTTGCTTGTGCAGAATATAAGGGGTATATTATTATCCTTTAGTGCTTCAAGTGCCGATCTTGCAGCATCGTACGAATAGGTGTTGTGATCGATCAGGGTTCCATCAAGATCCGTAAAGACGATGTATTGCAGATTATCACTCCTTTGTATCACTTTGATTTGCAGAAGATGGTTTCGGTTTCGAATAGTTGATGTTCTTTATATTTATACATTACATGTGGTAAAGATTTATATGACATATTTTGCATATAGGTTTTAAGGAACGATCGTAAAATTGGACGTATTAGTTCTGTAGGGCTCATTGGGGGTCTCATCAGAGTACTATTAGGATTACAGATCAATGAAGTTCCGAAAATTAGGGGGAAAGTAATAATGGATTTTCATCAAGAACGGGTCACAACGATCCACGATTTTTGTATCGATACGGAAAAACTGGGTAAACGCCTCCATGAACTTAAAGACAAAAGGCGCGCATCTATCGTCCTGCCTATATTGTATGGAGAAGTGGAGAATCCAGCACTAAAGAATATTGTGGAGCAGTTGAACAAATGTGATTACCTGCATAAGGTCATTATTCCTCTTGCAGCTGATGATAATGACCAGTACAAGAAGGTACTGGATTTTTTTAAACAACTGAAAATACCCAATCTGATAATCTGGTGTAATGGACCCCGGTCGCAGGCGATCATGAGCAATATGATCGAACATGGGATCGATGTTGCATCCTTCAATGGAAAAGGAAGAGATGTTTGGATCGCCTTGGGGGTGGCAAGTCTGGATTCCTATGGGATAGCCCTCAACGATGGGGACATTATCAATTACACATCGGACTTTCCCACAAAATTGTTGTATCCGATCATCGAGCCAAAACTCGATTACCATTTCAACAAAGGATATTATGCAAGAGTAAGTCTTGATAATAAGACGATGCACGGACGTGTATATCGTCTGTTCGTTCAACCTCTTCTTGATGCTCTTCGTGAGGATGTAGACTGTAATCATAATGATATCCTTGATTATTTCAAAGCATTTCGATATACTCTCTCCGGCGAATTTGCAATGACCGAGAACTTTGCTCTGAACATCAGGATCCCGGCTGATTGGGGACTTGAGGTCGGAATTCTTGCGGAGGCCTACAGAAATTCAGCCATCAAGCGAATTTGCCAGACTGATATGGGATTCTATGACCACAAACACCAAAAAATGGGTGGGAATTATAGCGAAGGACTCTGTAAAATGGCGGGTGATATATTTACAGCATTAATGAGAGTTATTACTGAGACTACCGCCACACAGATCACACCATATTTCCTGCATAGTCTAAAGATAAAATATAAGTACCGTGCACAAGACATAATCTCAAAATATTCGACTGATGCTATCTGTAATGATCTACATTTTAGCAGGGACGAAGAAGAAAGATACGTGGAAATGTTCTCAAAGACCATAATGATCAAAGGACGGAAGTATGTAGAAAATCCAACCGATATGCTCCTCCCTAACTGGGTACGCACCCTCTCTGCGATGCCTGACCTGAGAGAACAGTTCTATGATGCCGCTGTTGAAGATGCCAAAGAGTGGAGTAACAAATAATAGGATATATGTCTGCCCTTGATAAGATCGGTTAATACCAGTGCAGACCTTTGTGGAGAGAAATAAGAGTATGGAAAACAATGATGAAACAGATTCGATCAAACTGAAAGTGGCATAAGCATCCCAGCAGGATGTGGGAGGAGGGATCGTCCGTATTGACAGGGCTTTCCAGGAAAAGATCAATGTTAAAGAGTTTGACGTTGTTGGACTTGAGGGGGGACGCAACACATCTGCAATAGTGCTGAATGGAAACCCTTCTGATACAGGTCTTGATATTGTACGGATGGACGGATTACTCCGAACCAACGCCAAGATCAGCATCGGAGATCTTATTAGTGTGAAAAAGGTGGAGTGGAAAGAAGCAAGCCATGTGACCCTGGCTCCTGTTAACAAAGGTATCCATATCTCTGCTCCCAGCGAAAGCCTTACTGCCGTTTTCAAGAATCGTTCGGTATCCAAAGGAGACTTCATATCCACAACAAGTTTCAGAAAGAGAAAACCAAAAGATACGTTCGAGACTGGCTTCATGTTCGAGAACATGCTGCAGGATTTCCTTGGCCCGTCGTTCGGACTGGGCGAGATAAATATGCAGGTGGTCTCAACATCTCCTTCAGGGATTGTAAAGATCACTGATATGACAGAGATCGAACTCCTGCCAGAGGCCGTTGAACTACCCCCAGAACAATCCATACCTACCGTGATGTACGAAGACCTGGGAGGTATCAAACCTGCGATCGCGAAGGTTCGGGAAATAATCGAGCTACCTCTCAAGCATCCGGAACTGTTCGACAGATTGGGGATCGAGGCACCAAAGGGAGTGCTGCTACATGGTCCACCGGGTACCGGAAAGACCATGCTGGCAAGGGCAGTAGCTAATGAATCGGATGCATATTTCATCTCTATCAATGGACCGGAGATCATGTCCAAGTACTATGGTGAATCGGAACATCACATCAGGGAGATCTTCGATGAAGCAGAAAAGAACGCACCGGCAATTATCTTCCTGGACGAGATCGATTCCATCGCTCCAAAGAGAGCTGAGGTCAGTGGTGAGGTAGAACGACGGGTGGTCTCGCAATTATTATCCTTGATGGACGGTCTGAAGGAGAGAAAGAACGTCATTGTAATAGGTGCCACCAATCGTCCTGAAGCTCTGGATATGGCCTTGAGGCGTCCGGGAAGGTTTGATCGTGAGATCATCCTGAGGGTCCCCGATCTTGATGGCAGGCTGGAGATATTCCAGATACACACCCGTGGGATGCCGCTGTCTGGTGATATTGATCTTACGGCAATGGCACAGGTCACCTATGGTTTTGTGGGAGCCGATATTGCAGCGCTGTGCCGCGAAGCAGCGATGGGCGCCCTTCGAAAGATATTGCCGGACATCGATCTGGATGCCCCACAGATACCAAAGGAAATACTGGACAAGCTGGAGGTGACAGACGACGATTTCAGAACCGCGCTGAAAGATGTTGAACCATCAGCAATGCGTGAGATCATGATCGAGACACCGAACGTGAGCTGGGAGGATATTGGCGGGCTTGACGATGTGAAAGGACTTCTGAAAGAAGCGGTCGAATGGCCTCTTCGCAATCCGGAGTCATTCCAGCGTATCGGTGTGGAACCCCCGAAAGGTGTGCTCCTTTATGGACCACCGGGTACGGGCAAGACCATGCTGGCAAAGGCGATCGCACATGAATCAGATGCGAACTTTATTACCGCCAAGGGGAGCGATCTGCTTTCAAAATGGTATGGTGAATCTGAAAAACGAATCGCTGAGGTCTTCTCCCGTGCACGACAGGTGGCACCGTCCATCATCTTCCTGGATGAACTTGATGCTCTGGCGCCTGTGAGAGGCGGGGCGGTCGGGGAACCACAGGTGACCGAACGTATCGTGAACCAACTCCTGTCAGAGATGGACGGACTTGAGGAACTGCGAGGCGTCGTGGTTATCGGTGCCACGAACCGCCCTGACATCATCGATCCCGCATTGGTACGTCCGGGTAGGTTCGATGAACTCATACTTGTTCCTGTTCCGGACGCAAAGACCCGTAGCAAGATATTTGAGGTCCACATGAAAAGTATGGTCATTGCCGAAGATGTTGATATTGATGAAATGGTGGGATCAACCGGCGAATACACAGGTGCTGACATCGCATCGGTCTGCAAGAAAGCAGGCAGGTTCGCGCTGCGTGAGAACCTGCAGGCAGAGAGGATCTACCAAAAGCATTTCCTGAAGGCAATTGACGAGACAGGGCCGTCAGTGACTGTTGATACGATGAAATATTATGCAACACTGAAAAAGGAGCTCAAAACGAAAAAATCAAGGGAGATCGAAACACCTGCCTATGAATAAGATACGATCTGAACACCATCCTTTTCTGCGTACATTGGATTGATATGGTATGCTATCGAAACGATCTGAATCGATCCCTCCATTCTACGTGATGGAGGTGCTGGAAAAGGCACAGAAACTTGAAAAAGGTGGTCGGGATATCATCCATCTTGAGATCGGGGAACCGGATTTTCCTACCGCACCTCATGTTTGTGAGGCAGCACACCATGCGATCCTGTCATGTAAGACGAGATACACCCACAGTCAGGGGCTGATCGAGCTCAGGGAGGCGATCGTTGAATCCTACAACCAGACCTTTGGTCTTGATCTGAATGCTGGACAGGTATTGGTGACCTCGGGCACAAGCCCTGCACTGATGTTGACGTTCATGGCACTCCTTGATCCGGGCAACTCCATGCTGATGTCCGATCCTCACTATGCGTGTTATCCTAATTTTGTACGTGCACTGGATGGAACTCCCAGATTCGTCAATTGCTCGGAGGAGACAGGCTTTAGCCTGACACCTGAAATGGTGGCCGATAATATTGACCAGAATACCTCTGGTATCCTGATCAACAGCCCCTCCAATCCCGGAGGACATGTTATGGCTGCAGACGATATGAGGGGAATCGCAGAGACTGCAGGTGACATTCCGATCATTTCTGACGAGATATACCAGGGACTGGTGTATGAAGGAGAGGATCACAGTATACTGGAATATACCGATAATGCTTTCGTGCTGAATGGTTTTTCCAAAAAATATTGCATGACCGGGTGGCGACTGGGATACTTAATCGCTCCAGGGGAGTGTATGAGAACACTGCAGAAACTGCAGCAGAACTTCTTCATCTGCGCCAACAGTTTTGTGCAGGAAGCAGGGATCGCTGCCCTGCGTGGCCCTCAGGAGCAGGTGATTGAGATGGTCAATAGCTACAACCAGCGTAGGAAATACATGGTCAAACGGCTAAAAGAGATCGGTTTTACTGTGGGGTATGAACCCAATGGAGCGTTCTACATCCTCGCCGATGCGTACGAGTTTGATGATGATTCCCTCGACCTAAGTCGTCGTATCCTGGAGGAAGCAGGCGTTGCAGTAACCCCTGGTATCGATTTTGGAACGGGGACCGGTGGGCATATCAGGTTCTCGTACGCGAGCAGCATCGAGAACATCCAGGAAGGTCTGGAACGGATCGACCAATACCTGAATGGATGATGTGTCTTAAGATCTGCTCAACGTCCAGAGGCCATTCTTCTCTTGCGCAGATATTTCTCAAGTTCGATCATAAAGAATACCGAGCTTGATACGGTAACTATTACAAACCAGTCGAGTAGCTCCAGCGGGGCCGTTCTCAAAATGCTGTTCATTGTAGGATTATAGGTGACAAACAGCTGAAGTGCTACGATAATAGCTACACCACCTAACATGACCTTGTTCGAGATGAGCTGCCCGAACACGTTATCATAGATGGATTTTGAGTTGAACAGGTAGAATATCTCAAAGAACACGATCGTGTTGAGGGCCATCGTCTGGGAGGCACTGATATTCCTTCCATTACCGCCGACCTCGAAGAAGAACAACAGAAAAGTGGCAGTGACCATCAACAATGCTACCAACAATATCCTTTGTTTGATGATGGGAAGCAGGAGGGGTTCGTCGCGTGGCCGAGGCTGTCTTTTGATCAGATGCTTTTCCCGGGGTTCCAGTGCAATGGGTATTCCCAGACCGATCGCTGTGACTGTATTTATCCACAGGATGTGTAATGGCAGAAGGGGTAGGTGTGTGAGTCCAAGGATCACTGCTGCCATGACAGCAAGGCCTTCTGCGGCATTTGTTGGCAGGGTCCAGAGTATGACCTTCTGGATCTTACTGTATACGTTCCTGCCCTCTTCAACAGCGTGCACAATGGATGCAAAATTATCATCGGCAAGCACCATATCGGCTGCTTCCTTGGCGACCTCCGTGCCTGATCGGCCCATGGCGATACCAATATCGGCGTTCTTCAGGGCTGGTGCATCATTGATACCATCACCTGTTACTGCAACAACCTCTCCTTCTTCTTTGAGGAGCATTACGATCCGTGATTTGTCCTCGGGTGAGGTCCTGGCGAACACGGATACGGTTTTGAGTGCTTCTGTTAGCTGACCATCGGTCATCTTTTCGATATCGCTGCCTGAAAGAGCACCATCAGAGGGAATGCTCAACTGCTGTGCAATGCTGTAGGCTGTCAGGATATGATCCCCGGTAATCATGATCACACGGATCCCTGCACCCTTGCATGTATGGATGGCTTTTTTGACCTCTTCCCTGGGTGGGTCGATCATTCCCTGTAATCCCAGAAATACCAGCTCATTGATGTCAGTGATCTCGATCTGCTCTATGGATGGATCGACTTCTTTGTAGGCCATTCCAATAACACGTAATCCATTGGATGCCATATCTTCCGCAGCTTTCAGGACTTCGTCGGTCCTGAGAGGAACCCGATCGTCTCCATCGAACTGAGAGTTACACATCTGGATCATTTTTTCAGGGGATCCCTTGATATATATGAAATGCTTCCCATTTTCATTCTTATGCAGGGTTGCCATGAAACGAAGTTCGGATTCAAAGGGTATGGAATCCAGCCTGGGCATGTGATAACCGGCAACCTTTCTGGCAGAGACCAGCAGGGCTCCTTCAGTGGGATCGCCGCCAATACCTCCCATCTCCCTGATGTATGCATCATTGCATAACGTACCTGCCCTGAGCGTTTCGATCAGTGTGGGGTATCTTGCAGGATCCACCTTATTCTTGTCCAGCAGGAAATCACCCTCTGGCGTGTAGCCGGCACCAGTGACGTGGAACACACCTTTCGGAGTATAAATATCGGTCACAGTCATCTGGTTCTTTGTGAGAGTACCGGTCTTGTCCGAACAGATTACCGTTGCTGAACCCAGAGTTTCCACTGCCGGAATGGTCCGAATAATGGCGTTCTTTGATGCCATGGTATTAACACCGATCGCAAGGGATATGGTGATAAGGGCAGGCAGACCCTCTGGAATAGCTGCGACAGCCAGGCTCACAGAGGCGAGAAAGATCGAGAGGTTATCATATCCCTGAAGTTTACCTATAATGAACGTGAAGATGGAGAAGAACAGGATCACGATCGCCAGTTTTTTTCCGAGATCGTTGATCGTCCTGACCAGGGGTGTGGAGAGTTCCTTTGTTTTACCGATCAGCTCAGATATCCTTCCGATCTCGGTATCGCTGGCAGTACCCACTACGATACCGCGACCATTGCCCTGGGTAATAAGGGTGCCTGCAAAGGAGAGGTTCTTCTGGTCTGCCAGTGCCAGGTTCTTTTTATCTATTGGATCAGTTTGTTTTTCCACGGCAGTGGATTCGCCAGTAAGAGCGGACTCATCGATCCTGAGATTCTTTACATACAGAAGTCTCAGATCTGCAGGCACTCGATTTCCGGAATCAAGAAGCACCACATCCCCGACCACCAGTTCCCGACTGGGAATTACCATTCGTTGTCCATTTCTGAGTACCGTGGTTTCCTGGACCAGCATCTTTGCAAGTGATTCTAACGCATGTTCTGCTTTTCTCTCCTGCACAAAACCTATGACCGCATTGGCCAGCACAACTCCCATGATCACGGCCATGTCAGCATATTCTTTAAGGAAGAACGTAACGATGGAGGCTGCAAGCAATATGTAAATTAGGGGACTGGCAAACTGCTTGAGGAACTGGTAAATGGGGTTCTTTTTCTTTTGGACCTCCACTTCATTATATCCGTATCTGGAAAGCCGAAGTTCAGCCTCCTCCGAAGTAATACCTTCCACATCGCTTTCCAGGTCTGTGAATACATCACTTACCGATACACGATACCATTTTACTTCCCCACTCATAAAAAGTAGATGTGCAGTAC
>JAYEHR010000105.1:0-9161 GCA_034659615.1 Methanobacteriota archaeon
AGCGCCTTTGACCTGGCTGGGCAACCCTCGCACTGTGAATGGACGTAAATAGGTTTTTTAGTAATTAAGGCTTTTGGTATCAGTTCCTGTGGAACATTTTTGGTTTTCATGCATCCTGATTACGAACATATTTCAGGAAAACCTTTTCCATAGCATATGTTTGTAAGATCGTGTATTCAGGCAGATCCTAACACAGGAACAATCCGTCTTGATACGTACCATGAATCGGATGTTGTTGAAAGGAGTGAACTTCCTTCAACAACAAGGAGAAAGGAGTTGTTCAGGAGAAGAAGACAATCTTCTGAACAACCAATTGTAACTAAGTATTTCTATATAGCATAACCCATGTTGATTCTGGGGTTAACGAGGAAAAGGTAATATGACCTTAGAAACGACGAAGCCACAAAAAAAACAACTCGGATAAAAACATAACCTCTAACATATGGAATCTGTCATGTGACCTGTGATCAGATAATTTGTCAGGCCATCAGTTTTAAGAGAGAGGGTTTTGAGCATGCAAGCGGCACTCTACATAATCGAAGATCCATGCATCCTGAGTACGAACATATTTCAGGAAGGCCTTTTCCATAGCATATGTTTGTAAGACCATGTACTCAGGCATCCTAACACAGGAACAATCCGCCTTGATACGCATAGTGCACAGGATGTTGTTGAAGGGAGTGAACTTCCTTCAACAACAAGGAGAAAGGGGTGTTCAGGAGAAGAAGACAATCTTCTGAACCACAGTCAATTGAAACTACGTATTTCTATATAGCATAACCCATGTTGATTCTGGAGTTAACATGGAAAAAGTACCATGGCTTCAGAAACGACGAAGCCATTAAAAAATGCAATTGACTCAGAATGAAAATATAACATCTACTATAGGAGCACCTAACAGGGGTATTTACCATGGGGTATCTAACATGGAACGTCTGCCATGTGACCTGTAATATAATACCGATCAGGCCATCAGTTTTAAGAGCAGGGCCTTCTGGGCATGCAATCGGTTCTCTGCCTGGTCGAAGATAACTGAATGGGGACCTTCCATCACAGCAGCAGTGATCTCCTCGCCACGGTGGGCAGGAAGGCAGTGCATCACGATGGCATCATGCTGGGCAACAGAGACCAGTTCCTCGTTGATCTGGTAGATCTCCAGATCCCGGAGTCGCTTATCCCTTTCTTCTTCATCTCCCATGGACACCCACACATCCGTATACAGGATATCAGCGTCTTTTGCTGCTTCTTTAGGGTCGTGGGTGATGGTAATATCTCCACCAAGCGCCCGGCCCTGAGCCACGATATCCGCATTCGGGTCATATCCTTTAGGGCATGCAACAGCGATATTCATGCCCACCAGTGCACATCCAAGGATCAGGGAATTGCAGACATTGTTCCCATCCCCCACCCATGTGAACTTGAGATCCTTGAGACGATTCTTGTATTCCCGGATCGTCAGGAAATCGGCCAGTATCTGGCAGGGGTGCTCAAGATCGGAAAGGGCATTGATCACCGGGATCGTAGCATGTTCAGCAAGTTCCATGACAGTATCATGGTCATTTACCCGTGCAGTGATCCCTGCAACGTATCCGGACAGGACCCTGGCCGTATCCGAGATCGGCTCTCCGCGTCCGATCTGCAGGTCCCGGTAGTTCAGGTAGAGAGAATGTCCGCCAAGATCGCTCATGGCAACTTCGAACGATACCCTCGTACGGGTTGAGGATTTTTCAAAGATCATCCCAAGGCTCTTATTCTTCAGAAGGTCCGTGACCTTCCCTCGAAGCCTCTTTTCCTTCAGGTCCTCAGCCATGTCCAGCAATTCGATGATCTCATCATGTGTGAGATCGGTCATTGATATCAGGTGCTTCATAGTGTCAAATCCTGCATGTATAATTTCATGGTCAGTACCCACGTACCCGTTTCATGTGATCGATCTTCTTCTGTATCAGGGCATGCGTACCGATATCATGCCTTGAATGCAGATCCCCAATTATACCCTCCAATCCGTCCTGTGCGATCTGCTCGGCATCCTCGATACTGTTAGCAATGCCAACAACCGCAGCAGACCGTGAACTGGTGGTATATATCTTCCCATCTTTCTCATACACACTGGAATAGAATAGCAATGCATCACCGATATCTCCCACGATCATCTCCTTATCAGCAGTGGGATTATCTGGATATCCTGCAGGCACCACATATTTGCATACCGTCGCTTTTTTATCAAAAGATACTTCCAGTTCCGCAAGGGTCCCGTTTACAATAGCACTGATCACGTCCATCATATCCGTTTTGAGAAGGGACAACACGTTCATTGCCTCCGGGTCTCCGAACCTCGCATTGAACTCGATTACCTTTGGACCATTTTTTGTCAATATGAACTGGCCATAGAGGATCCCTTTGTAGGCGACCCCGGTCGTACTCTGCATCATTTCCCCGGTCTGCTGCATGATCTCTTTTGCTTTCTCAAGATCATGGACCTTCATGAAAGGCAGAATGTCGTCAGTGTCCGTGTAGGATCCCATTCCGCCGGTGTTGGGCCCAAGGTCATTCTCAAAGGCACGCTTGTGATCCTGTACACATGGGGCGAAGGCAAGTGCTCTCCCATCCACGAACGCATGGAGTGTGAACTCTTCTCCCTGAAGGTTCTCCTCTACAACAACATTACCGTTCTTAAGCAGTCCCCTGGCATAGGTAATAGCCTCAGAGATATCCGGAAGCTGGTCACCCATCACCTTTACACCTTTACCGCCGGTGAGCCCTGCAGGTTTGATAGCTACATTACCGAGTTCCCTGATGTATTCATCCAATCCATCAGCGTTCTCAAAGACCTTGAAGGTGGGGCATCCATCGATGTTGTTATCCTTCATGAAATTGCGAGCCCATGCTTTATCGAACTCAATGCGGGCAACCTTTTTCCTCGGCCCCACTACACCGATGCCCACTTCTTCAAGGACATCCGTAAGGCCGGCGGCCAACGGTGCTTCCGGCCCGATGACTGCAATATCAATGGATCGGGATTCCGCATAATCGAGCACGCTCTCAACATTCGTCTCTTTCTCAAGGAGGAAATCCTCACATAGTTCAGCAATACCCGGATTCTTTTTTGACATCACTGCATATATCGCAGGAGCCTTCTTGCTTCTTGCAATGGCAGCAGCAAGGGCATGCTCCCTACCACCACCTCCAATAATTAGAACATTCATCTGTGTGACCTCATTGGATTGAATAAAAATGTGTTAGTTATAAAGGTGTTCTCTTCACATCGTCGGATACAAAAATAATGCAATGCATATGAATGAAAGTTAAGTTTCTTATGATTGAATAAATAGTTTCCGATTATGACATTTCGAGGCCGACTTCCATTTCATCCAAGTCATGCAGATTATCTAGTTAATCAAGAAAACACCTTTGCAGTGAAAATAACTTGAGTATATACAATTACAAATTATAACTAAAAAAGAGAGGAGTTCGAAGTTCCGAAGACAACACTTTCGCCATCCATCAAAGTCTTCGGAACTTCAACCATATTCAGTTATTCAGTTTGACCACCAGGAAACGGAAAGTCTCGTCGGAGTCATTCCTTAAAAGGTGAGGGATATTGGCAGGACTTTCGATCAGGCTGTCCTGAACAACTTCCTTTTCTTCCTCTCCGATCTCCACGATACCTTTTCCCTCGAGGATGTAGAAGAACACATTAGTGGGTGTCGTATGCTTCTTTAGGCTTTCACCTGGTTTGAGTGAGATATGCATTACCTGTACCTGTTCGCTGCCATACATACTTTGAGCAAGCACGTTATGATGGTTCTCTTTCTCAGGTGCGGTTGCCAGTTTAAATATCTTCATGCATTCACCTATATCCTAATGCGTACTTCATCATTTTGTTCACACGAGCCTTGCAAGGTCATCGTCAACAGTGGTATTGGGTGCAATGTTGAACTTGTCGACCAGCACATCAAGGACGTTCGGTGAAACAAAGGCCGGCAGTTCTGGTCCCAGGGTGATGTTCTTGACCCCAAGACTCAGCAGGGCGAGCAATACGGTAACCGCTTTCTGCTCATACCATGCGATGTTGTAGGCCACCGGCAGATCGTTGATATCCTCAAGTTCAAAAGCTTCCGCAAGCTTCTGGGCTATAACCACAAGGGAATAGGAATCATTACATTGCCCTGCATCCAGTATCCGCGGGATACCTCCAATATCTCCCAGATCCAGCTTGTTGAAGCGATATTTTGCACAGCCTGCAGTGAGGATGACCGTGTCCTTGGGCAAAGCCTCGGCGAAATCGGTGTAGTACTGTCGGGATTTGTGGCGTCCATCACATCCTGCCATCACCACGAACTTCTTGATCGCACCACTCTTCACAGCCTCTATGACCTTATCGGCCACAGACAGTACGGCAGCATGTGCAAATCCACCCATGATGGTCCCTTCCTCCAGTGATTTAGGAGACTGGCATGTCTTTGCCTGCTCAATGATCGCTGAGAAATCCTTGTAACCATCCTCATTTGCTTCAATATTCTGTATCCCATCAAAACCGACCACACCTGTCGCATAGACTCTATTCTTGTAGCCATCTTTTGGTGGCACCAAGCAGTTAGTGGTCATGAGTATAGGACCGTTGAACGCCTCGAACTCTTTTGTCTGTTCCCACCATGCACCTCCATAGTTGCCTACAAAATTGTCGTATTTCTTAAATGCCGGGTAGGAATTTGCAGGCAGCATCTCGCCGTGAGTGTACACATCCACACCACTGCCCTTTGTCTGCTCAAGCAGGAGTTCAAGATCGTGCAGGTCATGTCCGCTGATCAGTATTCCAGGATTGGCCCTTACTCCTATGTTCACTGTGGTGGGTTCTGGGTCACCATAGGTTTTGGTGTTTGCCTCATCCAGGAGTGCCATGGTCGTAACTCCCTTTTCTCCACATTCCATGTTAAGGGCAAGCAGGGCATCGATCCCTTTTTCATCATCCAGAGTAGCTGCAAGTCCTCTCTCGATGAACTCAAATATCTCGCTGTTCTTATATCCAAGCACGTATGCGTGGTGGGCATAAGCTGCCATACCTTTCAATCCATAGGTCAACAGCTCTCGCAGTGATCTGATATCCTCATCTTCGGTCGTCAGTATACCAGTATCTTTTCCTGTGAGCTGACTGGCTGTGATCACTGCAGCATCTTGACCGGCATTTCCCTCGATCGCATTTGCGTTGACAAGTTTGTCCTTGATGCTATCGCGAAGTGCGATTCCCGTGACGATCATGGACTCCATGTCACCGCCACTGAAGTTCGTGTTCGTGATCGTGGCAAACAGTCCATCCATGATGAATTGATCAGTATCTGCATCCTCTATCCCCTGTTCTCTGGCCTTCAGGTTGTAGTATGCGATACCTTTGAGAATATAGATCAGGTCATCCTGTAGATCTGATACATCCCCCTTCTTTCCACAGATTCCGTTCTTAGTACATCCTTTTTGATTCAATGTTTCTTCACACTGGTAGCAGAACATTCGTTCATCTCTCCATGTAGTATATATTAGATATCTGGTATATTGTGGATACTTGTATATATACCAAACAGTTTCTTTATTGATACTTCAAGCAGCCGATGGGGCCATGAACGATAATTGGTGGTAAAAACAGACCAGGATAGACACTGGATCAGCTATCGTTCCCTGCTTCCAGTAGCTCATGTGCTTCCACAAGGGGCAGTAGGGTAACGCCCACAGAACCCAGGCGCTCTTTTGCTCCTTCCTCACGATCCACTACGGTTATGACCATATCGACAACTCCGTCGGTCTCCCGTATTGCAGAGATGGCTTCCATGACCGATCCGCCGCTGGTGGTCACATCCTCCAGCAGTATGATCCTGTCCCCCGTTTCAAGATCACCAACGAAACGCCCTCCTGTACCATACTCCTTGGTAGCCTTTCGTATCAAGAAAAGAGGTAGGCCCGTTTTAAGCGATACAGCAGTAGCAAGCGGAACGCCACCCAGGGCAACGCCTCCGACCCTATCCACATCGAGATTCTTGATGATATCTGCCGTCTGCCTGGCGATCAGTCCAAGGGTCGCAGGATCAGAACTTGCTTTCTTAATATCAATGTAATACTTGCTTTTCTTTCCGGATGCAAGGGTGAAGTCACCGAATCGTACTGCACCGCAATCCATGAGTGCAGATATCAGTCCTTCGTTTCGATTTTTGGATGTGTGAGTTGCTGACATTATGATCCCTTAGTTGTTTGTAGTGCGGTTCCGGTTCACCAAGGTTCCTTCTTGATACCCAGAAAATAGCCAATGACGTTCATAACCAGGTGCAGTAGCGGTGTAACCAGCAGTACCACCAGGATTATGGAAAATGTGAAATTTGCAACGAACCAGGAGGGTGCTGCAAGATATGCAAAGACCCAGGCACCCATCACGAAGTCGAGCTGATCGACCACGGGCAAAGGTGCACCCCGTTTGAGTCCCACACGTCGTTTGAAAAAGCTCATGAACATATCCCCGAACAGGGAACCAAAGGCCAGTGCAAAGATCATGATCATCGGATCCACATAAGCGGAACCAAATAAGGGCAACTCTGCCCCGAACAGAACTGGATTCGATCGAACTAACCATACCTGCCCATACCCCACAACAAGTCCACAGACAAGCCCTGCAAAGAACCCGCGGAACGTTTTACCATTACCTAGTATCCGCCTTCCATCTGAGAGGGATCGTCCGCCATCAATAGGGCGTCCCCCACCAAAAACAGCAGCACATGGGTTAGGGATGTATGCGGGCAACATCAACCAGAGGGCAATAATAATTGTTTCTATCGTAGCGATCAGCTCTAAATGATCTTACACCAGATTAGTATCATGGATATTTAAGCATTTGCGCAAAGCAAACATTTATAGATGCCTGATTACCTATATGAGGGCTAGTATTCTCTCATATAATGAAATAATAACATGGATGTTCGGTAACAATGAGATATAGCAAAGTGATCACCGCCCACAATATAATGCTGGCAACGGTATCCGTTCTAATTATACTTTCTGCCCTGATCACAATTGGTATGCTGACCCCTCTCCTCATCAAATTGATGACAGGTGTGGATATTACCATGGATATGCAGTATTTTAATAACAGGACAGCACCGATAGCAGCAGTTCTGGCGATCCTGCTCGCGATGTGTATGCTGGTAGGTCACGCCACTTCCCGCACGATATCGGTGATCGCTGGAGTTACATTGTCCATTTCGATACTATTTGTGCTGGTATCCCCTTTCAAGAGCACTCCAATTGATGCCATGGTTCCCATCATCATACCAGCAATAGTGATCACGTTGTACAGGATGTATCGTTCATTGGACAGGGATTCGATGCTCCGGTCACTACGTGGAGTGAGTGTGCATCTCATCCATCTTGGCATACTGCTACTCATTATTGGAACGGTGCTCAGCACGAACATGAAGGTCGAGGATTCGGATATTCTTTATCTGGGTACTGAACACTCATTCGATGGACAGCATTATTCCCTGAAAGTGGTGGATATGGAATCAGGTTATGAAGGCATGCCATACCAGAACTATCCGGGATCATCATATGTAACGACCATCGATCTTGAGGTGTATCGCCGAGGAGAGTATTTTGATAGTGCCCAGGTGAAATACATCACTGACTTCAAATGGGGCCAGACCTACACCACTACCTATATCAAAAGAGGTCTGCTCGAGGAACTGTTCATAGCTCCCCGTACACTGGACGAGCCCACTGGAAGGGTGGATATGTATGTCAGAACTGTTCCATTCATTATGCTGGTATGGGGAGGTATGTGGATGTTGGTTATAGGCATCCTTATTTTTGGTATTGTTGAATATACAAAGGAAGGCAGGGAACTGGACAAGACCACCTGCCATAAGGATGTGAGCTAACAATGATCGGTAATAATTGGACGGTGATGGCTTGCTGAATATCGGGATGATCCTGATCTGGTTATCGTTCGTAATGGGATTAGGAGCAGCAGTGTATTCCATACGCGATCAGTTTGGCAATAGTGACAGGACAGAGCGCATCTCCAAAAAACTTGAGCTCGGATGTGCTGTGACAACCACACTATCAATGGTCCTGCTTACCTATTACCTGTACACGGTCGCCGCATCTTACCATTATGTGTACCTGCATTCCAGTACGGACCTGTCCGCGTATTATCGTGTATCGGCACTGTGGGCAGGACAGGAAGGCTCACTACTCCTCTGGACATGGGCAGTTCTGATGATGTTGCTTCTGATGCAGTACACAGGGCACGCCCGTTACCATTCAGACTCCAGACTGATGGGAATAACTCGCACCATATCGCTTATGATCGCTGCTGTGTTCCTCATGTTACTTGTACTGAAGAATCCGTTTTCCATGTATCAGATCCTTACCGGTGGCATGGGGGAATTGACAAATTGGAATCCGTTTGCGATCGCATATCCAATTATAGATGGACTTGGAATGAACCCCCTGCTAAGGAATCCCTGGATGGCCGTTCATCCACCGGTTTTGTTCTTCGGTTATGCAGCCTTTACGATACCCTTTGCTGCGGCACTTGCAGACCTGCTTATTGATGATGAGCGGTGGATACAAATTGCAAGGGATTGGATGCGTATTGCCTGGTTCTTCCTGACCCTTGGTATCGGTTTGGGTGGGTTCTGGGCATATGAGGTACTTGGCTGGGGTGCATGGTACTGGACCTGGGATCCGGTGGAGACATCGTCCCTGATTCCCTGGATCACTGCCACAGCATATCTACATGCTCAGACGCGGTCTGAAAAAGGCGAATATCGATTCCTGGCACCAATGCTTGCAATCGTATCGTTCATACTGGTGATATTTGCTACATTCGTAACACGCAGTGGTATGTGGGTATCCGTTCATTCCTGGCAGGACTTTACATCCGAAGGAATGCTCATTGCACTGTTCCTGCTTGTTCTTATAGGGTCAAGTACGGTATTGTTGACAAGACGGTATTTTAGAGACGACAGATAACGAACTACATACCTGATTGAAAAACAAGTTTGACCTGTGCACAGAACAAGGATAATGGAAAGGAATAATCTTTATTTCCCGAATCAAAATTAAATTGGCAATTTTACGTGAAAAGAGCTTCCTTCCCCGTCCCTACTTGTCACGGAGAT
>JAYEHR010000106.1:0-9095 GCA_034659615.1 Methanobacteriota archaeon
TATCAGTTGCTGGTGCTTACCGAGTTACAAAATAAGGTTGAAGGTAGCAATTTGTTTGGTAGATTTTTTTAATGAAAATGTTATCAAACTAGAATGGGAGGATTTATGAGCTAATTTGATATTCTCGAAGCAGAATGCTTAAGCAAACGAACATTTTATATCAAATTCATTACATTTGATTCATATCACCTGCAATTGGAACCATTCAGATGCATCGTATTATGAGTAAAAAATGTTTTGGGGTCATGAATGACAGTCGATGAAAATATAAAGATGCTCCTTAAGGAACTTGGAAGAATAAAACTTGTCTGCGTCACCAAGACGATCGATCCTGAGAGGATTAACGAATCCATCAGGGCCGGAGCCGCCATCATAGGGGAGAACAGGATCCAGGAATTCGAGGATAAATATGATGAGATCCTGCCATGTGAAAGGCACCTTATAGGACATTTGCAGACGAACAAGGTTAAAAAAGCCGTGTGTCTCTTTGATGTGATCCAGTCAGTTGATTCCTTGAAGTTGATACAGGATATTGACAGGAAAGCCGAATCCAGTGACAAGATACAGAAGGTCTTCCTTCAGGTAAATATAGGCAACGAGCCACAGAAATTCGGCTTTGGATCGGATGAGATGGGACAGGTGATAACAGAGATCCGTTCACTCAAAAATGTTCATGTGAAAGGGCTCATGTGCATACCCCCTTTTGTGTCCACTGAGCAAACACGTCCATATTTTAAGAGAATGAAAGCGCTTTTTGATGAGATGAAGCAGGAAGATCAGGATAACGTCGATATCCAGGAACTATCAATGGGAATGTCCAATGACTACAGGGTTGCCATTGAGGAAGGGGCTACGATGGTGCGCGTTGGTTCTGCAATATTCGGGAATAGAAAATACTGAATATACCATTAATTGGCCCCATTGGATCTCTTATCGGAATTGAAACCCATGCGTCTGAAATAAAACCATCAGAATTAACTGGGCTTTCACCATCCAAAAAAGTTGCCGAACACAAAACGTAAATAATATTGTGTTATAACAAGCATTGTTGTTCTGAACATCGGCAAAACACAGATTATGAATTAGAAACATGGGGGGTACAATTATTCCACACTGGTACATTGTAGAAAATATCATGGATGAACTCCGATCCGTGAAGGGGATCGAAAAGACTATGCATCTTGATGAGATGGATCTGCAAACGATCATGGAGCTTGAGGAAAAGGACAGGATGAACGAACCCAGGTTTTTCGGAGAAAAGAACAATGTGGGTGTTAAAAAGGCATTCATATCTGATATAACAATGTCCTTCGTGACAAATAAGGAATTTGACTGGCCAAGAGATATCATCCAGATCGTTCACATGGGACAGGTTGTTGGGAAGGATATCAATGATCCTGTGGAACTTGAGGAATATAAGAAACGCCGCGATTGTTGCGTGATGGGGAACATTGTGGTGCATTATGATAAGTTCCTGAAGATTAATTCGGCCTCAGAACCTCCTACCATGGTCATCAATGCAAAACCCTTCCCAGTCGTTGAAAACATACCCCAGGTTTGTGAAGCCATAATAGCATCTCCGTCACGATCGACCGATGGGTACATCAAATCAAAGATGGATGTGGAGAATAAAAGTCACATGGGTACGTTCCTTGTTGGCATCCAGCTGGAAGATCCCTTACCCGAAATATAATATGGTCGGGAATATGCAGGACTGGCTGGCAGCAGGCAGTAGCTGGTAGTGATTCATGCAGCTTTCCGCCAGGTACATACATAATACATATATACGATTATTGGAGATTATTACATACCTTAATCTGATCATAGGGAGTATTTAAACATGGATCTGCAAGAAATGAACGATATGGTTTTCTGCCAGAGCTGTGGCATGCCCCTGCAGAACGACTGCGATCTCGGTACCAACGCAGACGGTTCGAAGAACGAAGAGTACTGCACTTACTGCTACCAGAATGGCAATTTCACAGAGCCTGACATCACAATGGATGAAATGATCGATAAATGTTCGCCCATGCTGGTCGAAGTGAAAAATATGTCACTGGAAGAAGCAAAGGAAATGAACAGCAAGTTCATTCCCCAGTTGAAACGTTGGAAGTGAGACAGGAACGAAGATCATTCGGAGCTCACTTTTTTTTGTTTTTGGCATTGTCTGGCTCACATCAGAGACAAACCTGGATCATCAAACCACATTATCATATTTGCAAGGATTACTGATCAAGTGAAATATTAATCATGAAAGTAAGCTTTTCATGTTTTTATCCCTAATGTTACATTCATCGATACCCTACATCAATACGAGCAACTGATCACCGTGAAACTCTACAGCACTAATCTCAAAGCAGATGAAGCAACCTTCAAAACTGCACTCATCAAAGGTCTTGCTCCCGATAAGGGGCTCTACCTGCCAGAAGAACTTCCGCACTTCTCACAAGCAGAACTAGCTGCCATGAAGGATAAATCGTACCCTGAGATTGCATTCCGGGTTCTTGCAAAAGTTCTTGAAGGCGAGATAGACAAAGATGAACTCAGGGAAATCACCTATGATGCATACAACTATGATGTCCCTCTGGAAGAAGTGAATGACAACACCTATATTATGAGGCTTGATCGAGGCCCTACAGCTTCTTTCAAGGACTTTGCCGCTCGCATGATGGCAAGACTCATGCAATATTATCTCAAACAGGAGAATAAGAGCCTCGTTATTCTTACTGCAACCTCCGGAGATACAGGAAGTGCGGTTGCCCACGCGTTCTACGGTCTTGACAATATAGAGGTCATCGTACTGTTCCCGAAAGAGGAGGTCTCCGACCGTCAGAGGAAGCAGATGACCACCCTTGACAAAAATATATCAGCCCTTGCCATGTATGGTAAATTCGATGACTGTCAGGCATTGGTAAAACAAGCATTTGCGGATGCTGAACTCAACCACCTGAACCTCTCATCGGCAAACTCTATTAACATCGGCCGGCTCATTCCCCAATCGATCTACTATTTCTACGCTTACGTAAAACTCAGGGAATATCCCGAAGAGATCATATACTCGATCCCTTCAGGCAATTTCGGCAACATGATGGGATGCGTGCTGGCAAGAAACATGGGTATACCCATAAAGAAGATCCTTGCTTCGGTCAATGAGAACAATGAGGTGCCCGTGTTCCTCGATACTGGAAAATACGCAAAGATCGAACCTTCAAAGAACTGTCTTTCCAACGCAATGAACGTAGGTCACCCGAGCAACCTCGCAAGGTTGATAGCAGTCTACGGTGGGATAATGGATGAGAAAGGTAACGTCAAAAAACTCCCTGACATGGAGAAACTGAACAAAGATATCTTTTCCACCTCGATTACTGACGAGGAAACCAAAGCCACGATCAAGGATTTCTTCGATGACTATAACATCTTTATCGAACCACACGGGGCTGTCGGCATAAAGGGATTGATGGATTACAGAAAAGCCACCGGGGACAATTCCCTGGCAGTAACACTGGAAACTGCCCATCCTGCGAAGTTCCCCGCAGAAGTCATATCGGCAACAGGTATTGATCCTGAACCTCCCCAGAGCCTGAAAGATGTTGAGAAAAAAGAGGAGTGCATGGAATATCTCACTACGGATTATGAGTGCTTCAAGGACTACCTGAAGGAAAAACTCGAATGAGTTCTTTTCTTCACATTCTCCTTTTCAATCTGCTCCGGCGAATCTGATAATCAAACCGGGGTCATCAAGCCGCATCATTATATTCTGAAGGATAAACGACCATTCCTTCTCCAATATCAAGGGAATGTTCAACCAGTTCAAGTGCCATAAATGCTTCATCCGGAGCATCGTAGGGGCAGCGGATGTTCCACTGGTTTGCAGGCTTGAAACCGAACATCGGATAATAATCGGAATATCCCAGCACAATTATTGAAGTATACCCAAGTTGTTTCGCTTCAGCGATGCCGGCACGTATCAGGGCACTCCCGATCCCCTGCCCCTGGTACCGTGACAGGACTGAAACCGGGGCCAGGGACAGGGAATCTACATTACCGGATGGTGTTGAGATCAAAATCGGGAAGAACAGAATATGACCTACAACCTGCCCATCCTTTTCAGCGACCAGGGACAGGTCACTGACAAACCGGGGATTTTTCCGAAGATCTGAAACCATTCTACCCTCATTTGGCTGTCCGAAGGCTTCATCGTTCACTTTCGATATTCCCGCATGATCAGAGGGATTTTCGGGGCGTATCAACATATTCCATCTCCTTGCAAAATCTAACTGACATGTGGAAAGATCGTATATAAGTTGATCGTAAAAGATATTTCTCCGGTACTATGGAAAGATATATAGCACCTGATCTTTAGATAAATAACTCATGGCATGGAAAAAAGCTTCTGTGGAGTCCATGGGGATGGACTGATGCTCCGTCTAAATGAAGAAGAACAGCAGAAACTTTATGAAACATATGATGAAGCAGAATCCTTTGCCCAAAACGGACGAAGAATGAGGGAATATGCATCTCTTCCTTCTGCGGTGTATGGTGATGAAATTGAATTGCATAAGTGGATGGACATCTCATATTCCTATGTGAGTTCCCTTCCCAAAAAAGAGAAGAAGCAGAAAAAGAAGCGATCAAACTGATTTTGTTGTTAACGGACTAAGATACCCCTTAATTGCATTCTCTATCGTACCCCTGGAAATATAATGTGATCGATCATAGGAGGATCCTTCAATTGAACTCCGGTTGAACGGAGATTCAGGCATCCTCAGCAACCGGATAGGTGCCAGGATTCTACACAGCAAAAAGGCCATATTTGGCCAGTTGAAGGAAGATGTTCATATATGGGATGCTGGAAGAAGTCATCAGGTCGCTGAACTGTGGCATAAACCACTAGCTATAACTGAAATGAAAACTATTTATACTTCGATCTACGAATAAATTATACCGATCTCAGGAGTTTTACAATGAGCGATGAAACCAAAGATAAAATTGAAAACTATCTCAAGGAGCATGACTGGTTAAACCTTGGAACCGTGGATTCCGAAGGTAAGCCAATGGTCCACACAATGGCCTATGTTTCTGATGGGGCAGTTGTGTATTTTAGTACCTCAGAACAGACACACAAAGTCGCTGACATAGTGAATAACCCGAACGTGGCATATACCGTCGACGAGGATAATGTGGATGTTATGACGATAACAGGGATCCAGATGCAGGGGAAAGCCATTCAGGTAACAGAACAAGCCGAAATTGAAAAATTCGGGATGCTAATGTATGGTAAATATTCCTTTTCGAAAGACCTGCCGGAAACACCGGATTCAGTTGTTTTCAGGGTTGATCCCATTGAAGGTTATTATCTGGATTATTCAAAAGGATTTACTCACCGCGATATGGTGACATACTGAAGCTGCGGTCCAGACAACTTTTTTTTTGATGCCTAGAGTCTTGCGTATGAGGCAAATTATTATTAGTGCATATGACATCTTGGTAATGGCCCGTATCAACACAGGACACACCATTATATGTTCTCTGATACTTGAAGGGCACCGCTAATATTGCGGTGCTTATAAAAGAAGGATAAAATAATGACTGAAAACGAACAAAAAGTACTTGCTGCCATGAAGGAAGCTGGAAAACCCGTAAGACCTGGAGACATAGCAACCAAAACCGGTATCGATAGCAAAGAAGTAAGTAAGATCATCAAAGCATTGAAACAGAAAGAGGAAGTGTATTCTCCCAAGCGATGCTACTATGCACCCGCGGAGGAAAAATAATATCTCTGCTGAAAAGAAGGTTCCGGTTCTAGGAGCCTTCCATTGCTATTGACCTCACTTGCTATCAGTTTGGTTTGCATTTTAACATAATAATGATTGATCAGCGTGGCTTTCTTCGGACGTTCCAAACATTTATTCAGATATAGGTTTCACATACCAGTCTTTCTTCCCTTTCAGGAACCCTTCAACTCCCTTTTTCTTCAATTTCCTCAAGTTATTTATATGCGCATCCCCATGGGTCGGCATCAAGAAATCCAGTTTCACACATATCTCAAACTCATCACATTCCCAGCAGCCTTCGATCCCTTTCTCCTGGCAGCACTTCCGCATCTTACAGAACGGTGGACCTCCACCACCCCTGCAGGCATGGTTGCAGCGTAAACGTACCAGTGCCCCCAGGACCTCATAGCATTCCTTGTAATTTTCAAACTCCTTAAAAGGGATCACTTCTGCGACCAGATCGAACCTTGCCTGTCTCAATTCTTTTCGGAGGTCCCTTGACAGATCAGCGATGGTTCCCTTATGGCCAAAACAATCTCCACAGTATAGACCGCAGTATGCGACCAGATCGTTATCATCTGTCATCATATTCCGCCTCCTGTTAGTACTCAGTCCCCATCGTTCTTGAACGTGTCGCATATCCATCCATCGTCTGTACCAGACAGGAGATATAGACTCGACAAGACTGTCTCTTGGGGGAAACAGAGTACTGGTACATTCTATTATTCTGACCAGGGTATAGAATGACCAGTATCAGATGACGATCTCAGATGAACTCCATGTAATACATCTGGGAGGTCATATGTTGATAACCGTGTCGTGAATTATCGAATATGGCAACCCCGAAGTAATACTCTTCACTGGTATTGAACTGAATGTCGTCCTCGTTGCCGGTAATGAGGTCCCTTGCCATCTCAGCTGTCCAGGTACCGTCCTTCCAAACTGCTCCGAATTGGATGTCAGCACGGCTACCAGCCGGTGTCCTGAGAATCCGCTCAGGAACTACAGCGTCTAAAGCGTCATATTTTGACCCGTAGGTGACAGCATCTTCATCAGTCACACCTGTGCTTTCATTTCCGATACACTCACCTGCATCGATCTCATTTTGGGTAAGCAACATGGCATCAGCATAATCGGTGGGGTCCGTTTCCATATATTTGGGACGTGACTTGTCTGCAATACGGTTATGGGAATATGCGCTGGTTCCATCATCACCATAACGCCCACCATCTTCTCCATTGATAGTATCGTTTGCCCAGACATCAACGTATTTGTCATCAGCATATCCGATCATGGAGAAAGTTCCAGCAACAACCTCATGAGTGTCCGGATCGATCGTAAGGTCTGATCCTGTAGCTGAATTCAACCCTGCGCCTCTTGCTGCTTTGCTATGCCACATATCCGCCCGTCCACTCTTCAGCCAGGAATCATCAACGATACCATGGGTACTGACATGAGGATCGGTGTCTGTTGGATAATATATATGACATTTAGCCATACAGCAATCCGTATCATAGGGTTCACCCTGGATCCCTCCGATGGGCCAGAAGAAAGAGATACGATCTTCAGACTGTTCGGTATTTTCTTTCACCCATGTTCCATCAACGAATGTCCAGGAACCCCCACGGGTAAAGCTCGCTGTTGGATCCGGCCAGCTCGCCAGAATGGTTATGCGGGTGTCATTATACAAAGCTTTTAGTGTAACTGTTGTGTCGCTTTCATAGGCATGGCATCCTGCACAGTCGCCAATGCTTGCCGGATCCTGGGTATTGTATGTCTCACCAAGGGGCACAGTCAGTTCCGGAGTATCAGCCCATAGCTGATCCACTTCACCATCCACTACTGGCACACTCGTGGCCTCCATCACATTCAGTTTGCTTTGATCATACAGCTGTTCAGGTCCTGCCTCTCCTTCTTCCTCAACACAACCGGATGTTAGTATCATGATCACAGCCAGTACCACTATGATCGCTTTACTTGTAATTTTTAATCTCATCATTCTTTCCCCCATTTTGTTGTTAGTTACGCCTGAATTTACACTGGCGTTTAGTTACTCAACAATTTAATTATAGACTATAGACAGAATATTCTCTGTAGTTGATTATTGATATTTACCCCCACAAAAAGATATGCGTACGGTAATTTAAACTTTGTGTATAATCGTCTACTAGTTTTTGTCCCTGATTATAATTGCAAGTAATGATCTTGTTTGATTTTATTTATTAAGAGCAAATCATTACTGGGAATGAAAATTACAAAAATAATTCCAGAGAGTTTTTAGGTGAAATTGTGGAATTAATTAGAAATCCTATCCTATGTTATACCATACAGGTAATATATGTTTATTAATATTCTTCTAATCGTCATACCGTACCGTAATCTTTATTGGCAATTAACACAGTGATATCTTTGGAGTGATACAAATGTTAGTTTTTTCTAAACTAGACGCAGACAAGTTAAAATCTATTAACGATATGGAAAGCAAACTGGGCGTAAACCTCATTGCATTTTCAGATATCAATACGAAATACGCAGACCTTGGTGAAGCGGAGGCAAAAGATCTGAAAGACTTAGAGAAGGAACTGGGGCTTTCCCTGGTAGCCCTTAAAATGGACTGAATTTTTCGGATCTGGCTTGCAAACTGCTGTTTGCAACCCTTTCTGCTTTTTTTGAATAAATAATATTACATTGTCCCAGCGTTTCTCCAAATAACCATTGATCGTAACCGGTTATTACTGTATTACCATCCTTTGTGCCCTATCGATCGCACATCCGGTGGTCTCTTCTCTGCAAGAACAATGCTGCAAAACGGATAGCATATCGTGTTAAATGCAATAAGGTGGCTGGTTGCGGTCGCTAATATAGCCATGAGGTCCTATATCAGAACGAGCTACCGGTCTTGCACCACCACAGCACCGGAGGTGAACAGACCGAATGACATGACATTCACCAATTTGAGGTGGATCGCGTCCAGAATGTTGCTACATGCCGCTAAACCCAACGTTTCCTTCTTGCTCCAAACCCGGACACTGATGCTGATGGAGATTTGGTCACGATCACACTGTTGAACAACTCCTCAGAATTACTCAGATACATATGAATCTTTTCCATATTGTGTATTTCAACAGTCAGAATCGTTCCAATCGGAAAATATATATTGTTGTTCGGAATAATGTCATATGTTCTTACTTTTGTGAGACCGTCGGAAAAGTCATGAACATACTCCAAAGAATTTGAAAGTTCCATCGTAAATACTCCCTATTTTCGGACAATAATCACCATCGGTAGATACATTTATAACCTTTCACACACATTGCTATA
>JAYEHR010000107.1:0-31655 GCA_034659615.1 Methanobacteriota archaeon
TCTCGATGATGTCTGGTGCATCAAGTTTGCCTCGTGCGTGCTCTACAGCTGCCAGGACTTCGTCCTTCTTGCAGCTTACTACCGCATTGGATAGTTCTTTATATAAGTCTTCGTTTGCCGTGTTATAGCCTCCTTTCTAATTCCATAGTGAAAACCACAGAAAAAAAATAAAGTGTGTAATGAGTATTGGAACCTAATACCCATCGCCAGTACTCATCACACAATACTTAATATCTATATATATTTTGCGTCTTTATGTCTTAGAACTGAGTCACAAACTTTCTTGCCTGCCAGAGCGCCAGGACAGCAATGACCAGCACTATGATCATCCAAATGTATTCTCCACCAGGCAGTAACGCCTGACCGTCTCCACCGGCAATGTCGGCAGCCGTGATCTGGAATACTTCTGCATAAGTTGACATATCTTACACCTCCTTAGATGGCATACATGCATGCATCTGACAATCTGGTCTTTCCATCATCGGTGATGACGTACTTGTGCAGTAGGAAATCCTTCTTGTAGACACCCTCTTCATCGACCTTGATATCGACTTCCTGAATGAAAGCAATTGCTGCAAGCTCGATGAGTTCCATATTGAGCGTATCTCTTCCGAAATCACTCCGCATACCATAATCTTCCTGGGCCTGCTGAACGATCTCGTAGTTCCAACGCTCTTTCCCGTCCTGCATGATCTCCAGTAACCTGACCTTTCTTGGTAAATCTGACATATCTATTACCTCCTCAATGTCTCAAGATCCAGACTCTCTTCCGTCATCATCATGAGACTACCTGCGATACAGAGTGCGCCACCAAGCAGGATGGTCCACTCAGGTACCTGTCCAAAGAACAGGATAATGGATATCACAGCGAAGAGACCATACAGGTTTGCGATACCCTGTCCACGTCCTACACCGATCAGTGGGAAGGACTTGTACCAGGTCACATAACAGAACCCGAACGTGATACCTGCAAACATCAGTATTCCGAACGTCAGTGGTTCAAATGCAGAGAGTGCAACGCTGAACACAGGGTATCCTGCTACCGCTAACAGAGGCAGGGCGATTAACCACCAGATACCGAGCTCAGAAAGGAACCTCAGGTGAAGACCTGTGTCGGCTCCGGAGATGTCAAGACCCTTATCTGCGATCGCACCTTCAATACCCCAGCCGGTTGCTGCCATCAGACCGCCAATGTAACCGAGCCAGCCAACACTGCCAGCCCGAAGCTCTGTAAGAACTCCGCCACCAAAGATGACAATACCACCAACCACAATGACCAGAATACTCACTCCAGCACGTTTGCTGATCTTCTCACCATGCCATAAGTAGGCGAGTAGTGAACCGACCACTGGATACAATAACGCAGCGACGGCCGCGAATGCTCCTCCAACGAATCCCATGGCGATGAATGAACCAAGGATAGCCACTGGTCCACCGAAGACCGATGCGAACAGGAACCACATTGAACATGGTTTGAATGCCTTTGCAGTCCTCCACATCTCTCCATAGTTACCAAGCACACCGTTCCACACAAAGAGTGCGATAACGACGGTCAGTGCATTCATTGCCGTGATCACGATCGCAAGAACGACCAGCGTACCGCCGTCGCCAAGACCCGACGCAGCCAATTCGCCCCATCCTTCGCCCATTGCGTCGGTGTACCATACCAGGTTACCTGGGATATACCATAAACCCCAGAGCACTGCACAGAACAACGCCCACATGTAACCTTTACTAATTCGCTTTTGATGTTCCTTTTGTCTTAAGGCTTGCAAATCCAAAATTAACTCCTCCTCCGATTATTTACAAATTTATAATTAATACAGTTGCGCATATATATATATATTAAAGGGGGGTCATATAAGTGTGCCATCTTTGATGACCAGACAGGCCGGCCATTAAAAATAGCAAAGGGGTGGATGCAATCTATACGAATGCACCCACGCAAATGGTTTTACTCTAATGCTGAGTTACATTTGACGATTGCGTCAGCAGCATTCTCACCATAGAGATCTGCGCCGATCTTGTCAGCCCAATCCTGGGTTGTTGGTGCGCCACCGACCATGGTCTTCACCTTGTCGCGGAGACCTGCTTCCTTGAGCTGCTCCTCGACATGTGTCTGCAGGACCATTGTGGTGGTCATCAGGGCTGATGAAGCTACAATGTCAGCAGTCTTTGCTGCTTCAACGTAGTCGGCAATTGGTACATCTCGTCCAAGATCGATGACCTTGAAACCAGCGATCCTGAGCATCGTTTCAAGAATGTCCTTACCAATGGTATGGATATCTCCTTCAATGGTACCTACTGCAATCGTACCTTTGGATTTGACAGATGCATGCACCTTCTCGAGTTCAGGGGTCAGAAGATCGACGCCTGCACTCATTGCCTCTGATGCAGCAATGACGTGTGGTAGGAACAGGATACCCTGATCGAACTGGTCACCGATTATGTTCATTCCAACAGTGAGACCGTCCTGAATAAAGGACACCAAATCAACACCTGCATCGATTGCTTCCTGTGATGCTGCGACAACTGCATCGTTGTCATATTCTTGTACAGCAGCACTACCTTTCTCATTTATTTCATCCTGTGAAGCCATTTATATAATCTCCTTATTGGTTTACAAAGTTTTCCTGAAGTCTTCATCGGCCCGGTCCACAACAGCCTGCATATCCTTGATCAGATCTGCATCGATCTTTTCGACCTCGTGGTTCTTCATCACATCAACAACCTTTTCGTGTGAGATTGTTGCCATGTCCTTGGAACCTGCGTTCTCCCAGTCACCGAACATATCCCTATCTATGAGCATTGGATTGGATACCCTATCGATGTAATCCCTGGTCTGCTTGTGAGCAAGGAAATTGTTACCGATACCGACCTCCTGGATGGACTCAACGGCCAGTTCCAGATCGCTTACTGGAATCCCACGCATTGCGGATTTGGTCATTTTGATTATATCGTTGTCGAATACCAACTGTTCCAGAGAGAAAGTCATACCGAGCTCAAGCATACCTGCACCATATATGGTATTACAACCAGCAAATGCCTGCGGTAGGGTGGACATCGTCTTCTCGTGACCTGCCTGTCCATCAGGTACCTTGGAATCAGACTAGGTACCAGCCACATAAGAGGGTAGACCATAGTACTGTGCTAGCTTACCGACAGCAGCGCTGATGAGACCCAGTTCCGGTGCTCCCACAGGTGCTGTACCTCTCCTTAGATCGAAGGTGGTAGTTGAGCTGCCATACCATACTGCTGCGCCTGGCACTGTTAGTTCAGCAAGTACGATACCTGCAAGGACCTCAGCGTTGTGAGTAACCAGTGTACCTGCACGGAATACTGGTGAGGAACCACCGGACATTGCCATACTCAGGACGTTTACAGGCATACCGAATCGTGCACCCTTGATAATGACCTGACATGCGTTGACACTGAGTTCTAATGGACTGGTTGGACACAGGAGCATGGAGAAGATTGGCTTCTTCCGAGCTTCTTCTGCGTCGCCACCATAGTATGCCTCAACAATATCGCGATAGTACTCAACATCCTCCCCAACAGGGTCGATGTGGTGTACGTGTTTGCTTGTGTTCATAATCGGTGTAAGGGTCTCGTGGACATCCTGTGCACCCTTACCTGCCCAGTCACGTGCAGACACTGCGAGGGAATAGTAGTCAATACCATCTGCCCAGTCACAGAGTTTTGCTGTGTCTGCAACATCCGCCTCAACGGAGTCAATGGTCTTGTAGACACCATGGGACTCGTAGTTGCACATCTTTACACCGGTACCGAAGCAGGTCCAGTTGACCTTACCCTTGTGTTCCTGTGCAACATTCTTTGACTTGTCGCGTCCCCAGAGTACGAACCTTGATGGTGCATCCATCAGTGCCCTGTTGACCAGGTACTCAGGGATCTTTACGACCTGAGCTTTATCATCTACTTCACAACCAGCTTCTCTGAAGATGTCCCTTGCTTCGGGATCAGATACCTGGATACCAGGATCAAGGAATACACGCATTGTTGCGTAGTGAATCGCTCTGAGATCATCCTCAGAGAACAGTTCAAACTGAACACCATCAAGAGGGGTCCTGCCTGCGTAGTAATGTTCTGCCATTCTTTTACAACTCCTTTTTGTCTTCTTTTACAGTTTGAAGCCACCGATAAAGGCAGACTTCTAGTCTAACTTGTTATGGTGAAAGCGAATCCGGACATCATTTCGTACATCACTCATGAGGAGGTACTGTACGCAACGGATCCAACCACATCAAGCCAATTATGTAAATTAATGTCATCCATCATCACCGACGAACGCCACATACCACAAGCAAACAGCATTGTGATACACGCAGGCACCCACCAGATCCGGACTCCATCATAAGACTTACAACCTCAATATATGTCCAATTTATAAAGATAATTAACCAGAACCATTCTTGTTTGTTGAACGCTGTCAGTTCTGATCATTTAGTTGTAAGCTGCACCTCCATCATAAGTTGCCATCTATATGGTCTTCAATGCTACCATATATACTTGTTGGTAACCAAAAAGGTCCTAAAAAGATGTTGTGGGACCAGAACTCACCAACTATAGTGATACCTGACACCGAATCAACCACATTTGTGTGATATAGTAAGAGGGTGAAAAATAGTACATTAACAAAAATGACATATACTAACCTAGTAGGTAAATACAATCTCGTCATATGGTAGAAAGACAAGAGAAGTTGCTCAAAGGAATCGAAAATACATACGTGACAATAGTAGTCTTTCGAACTCTAAATTATAATTCAACTGTGATTATAGTCTGCCAGCAATAACAAAGTATTGCATTCACAAAAAGACTTAAATAATATAACACAATGGCCCACTGCCCCAACCCTTCCGAGATGGAGCAGCGCATATCCACAATGGCCGGTCAATAACCGCACATCTCAATGTTTGATCTCGATGTTCTTATAGTGGATCGAATTGTTCGGGCAAGCAACTATGCACCTATGACAACTGGTCCCAAGGCAGCGTTCACTATTATAATTTGCATACTGCTTACCATCACGCTCTACAATGACCAGTGCGTCCTCAGGACATGCATCCTCACACGCCCTACACAGGCTACAATCAATGGCCTCTTCCTCAATAATAATGTCAAGATCCTCTACGATCTCAAGGCCCTCGGTACCCACATCTTCGATATCCTTACTCATCCGCTTTTCGATAACAGGGTTCTTGAATTCCTCTGGCAAGATAGGAAGACCATACATTTCAAGCATTTCATTATAGGTATCTATTGGCATACCCTGGGTCCAGTAGGAGAGTTCACACATATAGAATTTCGAAAATATATCGGATGTGGCCATCATCAAATGATCAGCCTTGACCTTGTGCGCAATCTCGATTACCTCATCCAGTTTTCCGCTATCGAACACAAGTTCACGCGCAAGTGCTATCGAAGTATTCCCGAACTGGACGATATTCTTCGCAAAATTCGGACAAGACCCAAGTTTTCGTGCCTTATCTCCATCCACGTAAGCACCGGTCGCACCGGACATATACATATTATCGAGGTCTTCATACTTGATATTGGATTCAATGATCAACGCCAGATGCGCTGCCCTGATAGCTCCGATAGCCTTACCGGCTTCCTCGACATCTGTCTCGTTGAGCTCGATACCCTCGCCCAGGATCAAACTACCATTCGGCAATTTTGGTAATTTCTCGATCAATCCTGTCTCGATCGCCAGCGAAAGCGCAGAGATCACACCGGTACCGGTAACACCCTTAACAACAGTGTCACAGTTCTTATCCTTGATATCACCAGTGATCGGATCGATCAGATAAGCATCACACGGATCCATATTATCATCAAGGACAGTTATCCTCCAATAATCTCCCTCGATATTCACATCCGATATCGCACCCGGACTGGCAAGCATACCACAGCTGATGCCCTGCCCCTCTATCGCAGGACCTGCGGCAGCACTTGCCGTTACGATCTTATCACCGATCTTAATTGCCATCTCCGCATTGGTGCCATAGTCCGTGACGACAGAAGGGACATCCTGATCCAGGAAATCGGTCATTAGCATCATCGCAAGAGCATCTGCGCCGATCTCATGTTTGATAGCAGGAGGAATGATAACCTCACAGTTGGGCATATCCACAATGCCCTCAAAGAGGTCCTTTGCAGGGAACATTCGGGCATCCCTGACCACATTTTCAACACCAAGCCGCTTCTGCTTGTTCTTGCCAGCATAAGCAAGATCCCTGATCTCGGTGTTCTGGAACAGGGAGAGCTGTATAGGATTGCCACAAACTGCCAGACGCTGAATCTGTACGGGATCAAAACCGAACCGACCAATGATCTCTTTTATCGTATCCAGCATGATCTCATGCGCAACATCCTCTCCCACCTGGATGGCAAAATCCAGATGGTCCATGACATTTCCTCCAGGAAGCGGATGCGTCATAGTAATTGCAGTCTTTACGACCTCATTTGTATCAAGATTGATCAGCTGTGCCCTAAAACCACTTGTTCCTAAATCCAGTGCGATACCATACATTGATTTTCACCTCGAGTTATAAAGAATATTAATGCCACATCCGTGAATAAAGCTGATTAAACAAATATTCCAAATTATATATAGGTTTTGTATTACATTTCCAAAACCATACATTTCAAATTGACCCCCAATGAAACCCCTATCATTTCATCTCATCTTCAAAATCTAAACCGAGCAAAAAAGTACCAGTCCCATGTTCATTATCCAGATCCATCCGCTCCTTGATATATTCATCCGTTGGTGGAGATGGTGAAGCCAGAATAGCACGAGAAACCTGTGGCAACTCCTCGATCTGTGGACACGGTTTGGGGGGGAGAACGACCACCAGAGGTTCCGATTTAGATTGCTTGGGCATGAGTATAGATTTATCGTAAAGTGCAATATTGCCGATCACAAGGGCATCACCGCTCTGATCCAGTTCCTTCAACTTTTCAGTATCATCCATATCCTCACCCACAACTTTCCCTTCATGTGTAAGAATAATATTGGGACATGAAGGCCAACTATATTCCTTGGTCGTCTGGAAGGACATAGCAACATCACATTTCAGGACCTCTTTAACACCTTTGTTATCTCCTATCCCAAGTCCCATTAGGGTCATACTATCTGCCTTTGTCTCCAGTATGGAGATCTGTTCCAGTTCCTCATCACTGAGAACCATACTCGCCCCAACACCTGTTATACCTTTGAGCGTCTTTGTTACCATTTCAATAATACCTTCATGTTCCATAATGATCCCTCAATTATCTGAATTATGAACAACATATCTCCGTATTATACCACTGCTAAGACTATTTTCTCAGCGTATTTAAGAATATCGAATCACCCCCATACGAGACGCATGTCAACC
The DNA here is from genome assembly GCA_034659615.1 of Methanobacteriota archaeon. Taxonomy (GTDB): domain Archaea; phylum Halobacteriota; class Methanosarcinia; order Methanosarcinales; family Methanosarcinaceae; genus JAIOTO01. The sequence continues at coordinate 7,404 of JAYEHR010000107.1, forward strand.
AGAATATAAGGCAAATACAATTGATTGCTATAAAAATACCAAGAACCTGTGCTCATATGCGTGACTAAAGCGTGGTTTTGTGCGGTTCGGACAAAACTGTTATATACGATTGCCACAAATGCAATATCCAAATACATCCATTTACGCATCATTTACGTATCGTGAAACAAAAATACAAGGAGATGGACTCATGGCAGATTTAACTGTAAACTCAAGGATATGTGGATTCACCCATAAGGTACACGGAGAAATGGACGGAAAGAACATACGGGTCTCCATCGACACCGAGTGTGAAAAAGTAAAGAAAATATCAAGTATGGAAGTTCCGAGGATGGAACTGTTCGACATCAAGGAAAATTATGTGATGAACAACGCACAGAAAGCCCATTGCTGTGCCACATGTATAGTTCCAAGCGGAGTGCTTCATGTCTGTAACATAGAAGCAGGATTCATATCATCGACCCTGGCAAAGAAATCCGGCAGCATCAGCATCGATTTCGAGTAATGCAGATATTATCAAGCTCTGTCATTGGACAGGCTTGAGAATACCTATTTTTGGCTCGTAACAGTGACCCTTTGCGAGTAAAGACCTGACCGCTACGTCCACAGCACCTTCAGAGAGGTCCTGAGCACTGGCTGCTTTGATCAACTCCATGTAGTCCACCCCTTTTCCAGAATTCATATCCACTAGCATATCAAGGATCCGATCTTCGACATCTTCTTCGGCACCGACTCCCTCACATAGGCCATCCCCTAGAGATTGCAGACAATCTTTCACGATCTTTCGGATATTTCCCAGATATGTCTCATCCGTATGATAATATTCCATCGCCAGGGAAATCCCCTCTGCAAGCGATACGGGCATACCCTGTGATCCCATGTATTCCATAACCTCTGATGAAGACTCACATTCAGCAATCACTTTTGAGAACGCTTCAACCCTGTCAAGCGTTATTTCCGCAGTGTCCACAACCCAGCGGTTGCGTGTACGTGCGTCCACTGCGTTGATCTCCTCTGGCCTGATCGAAACAAATACCGAACCATCATCCGGCTCATACATGCGCACCTTCCCAACTATCGCAACATAGGACGGAAGTTCTATCGTGGACATGAATATTGCAGCCTCCGGCTGGTATTGTCCGGCATATACAGTAAATGCACCGGAAGGGTCCACCACCCTTGCTTTCCACATATCTTTCTCAGTCCCTACATTATCCACCTCAGTCACAACTCCCACCACGAACAGCCGGTTCAATTTAGCCCCCGCAGGAGTTACAATGTAATGGGGGGTATGCGCATCCTGCCTGCTATTGCCATCAACGTCTGACCGTATATTGAACTTCGAATCATTGAACTCCTTCGCAAATATCCTGTGCGCAACTTCACGTTCGATCATTATGATCACACCTCTGCCTCAGTCAACCTTTCAAAAAGTGCATTTACACGATCAACCAGATCATTGTCCGGCTTCCAGACCGAGCTCGCGACAAGAGAAACTCCGAACTCCGTACTGGACGTATTCCCCCTGGCTCCAATGTAGTTACCGATAAGCACCCTTTTCATGTCTTCATAAATAACATCCTGAGACATCGAACGACCCTGTGTATCCTTTGCCTCCAACATGGTCTTCTCATAGACGATCTCAGAGAGCTCCCTATCCAGCATAACCATTATTGAACCGGTCCCATCATCAACTACCATCTTGATGCGCATATCCTGCACACCCTCCACAGAACCATGCGCACGACATGTACCCTTCATGATAACACGGTGGCAGATAGGACATCTCGTAACAATACCTGACCCCGGACGCACAGAGATAATATTTCCACGAAGTGAAACATCGAACATTCCTTCCTTATGCAATATATATTCAATAGGAATTGGTACAGGGGGAACACTAACGGATTCCAGCGTGAAAGGAAGGGGATCGGACGATTCCACAATAGACACATCAGTATTCTCATTGAAATGTATCGATGGTACACCCCTGAACATCCGAACAGACGCCCTGTTAAGATCCACAACAGTACCGATGTCCACATCCTTCAATGGGGTCCATGCGACAAAGGGTAGTTTCCCGGTCTCGTCTGCCAGAACACCTTCAGTAATCATTACCTCTCCATTCCGCGCATTTATATTCCGGTGATAGAGTTCAACCACAATGCCCAGAGAACTCACATACACATCCGAATGATCGATATCGATCAACTTTTTGGGAGCTAATCTGGATAACTCGTCCGTCGAAGGTAGTACATCGCCAGAAAGTTTAATGACCTTGGAACGATCACCAAAATCGATCTCCATCCTGCCATGCCAACTCTTCACTGAGACGTTCTTTATCCGTACAACATCGCTTTCGTTCAATGAGAAATCATGCCACGAAGTAAAAGAACATAAACCGGTCCCATCTGCCAGGACCCCGGAAAATATCGTGGTGTCTCTGCCGCGTACCCGCACAACTCGTTCACTGACCTCGATGATGCGCACAGTGGTCTCGAATCCCTGATCCCCGATCGAAATGTCCTCTATCTTTTTTACGCTGGCAGATATGGATCCGAACTTACGGATGATGGATCTCTTTGCCTCATCTATCGGTACACGGAATTCCAGCAATTTATTTAGCTCATTTTTGATCTCTGATCGATCAATATTTCCAAGCACCTTTGTTAGCTCATCGATGTGGGGCGCTATATTATACTTCATGGAAAGCCTCCATTGTTGTGAGACAGGCTGTTGCAGTACCTTAATCAATTGTTGGAATAAATACATTCTCCCATCTAAATATGATGCCTGATCAATGCCCCGTTACCCAACATGTCTCATGTATCGGGGGGGCAAACCTATATATTGCACTACGAACCTATTATGGATCATAAAAATATTTAATAGTAACCCAGAATAAACATAGGTGAAATAAGATGTTAATCATACCATTTGCACCCGTTGAACGAGTGATCAGAGAAGCAGGTGCTAAGCGCGTGAGCGAATCTGCCGGTATTGCTCTTGCCGAGATCCTCGAACAATATGGACTTAAGATCGCGAAGGAAGCCATCAAACTTGCAAACCATGCTGGCCGAAAGACGATACGGGCCGAAGACATAGAACTGGCTTTGGATATGATGTTGTCAAAAGACGAATAAGAAAGATCTTAGACCATCGATTGCATAATGCTTACACCCGCAAGTGTGAGCATAGTGACGATCAAGCCAGCCGTCAACACTCCTATTATGATGGCGATCAATGAATGCTTGAACTTGATCCCAAAAACAAAGGCTGCGGCACAACCTGTCCAGACACCTGTTATCGGAAGAGGTATGGCAACGAACAAGGCCAGTGCTAATGTCCCATATTTTTCAAAGTGCACAGAGTGTTTTCTATGTGTCCTCGTGAAAAGCCAGGTGAAAAAAATGTCACCCAACCGAAAACGACGCAGATAATCTGACACAGGCCCCAGAAAGAGAAGCAAAGGGATTACAGGCAACAGATTACCCATTACTGCCAGCACATATGCCTCAATGGGAGATAGACCATACACCCCTATAGCGATGGGTATCGCACCTCGCAATTCAGACACCGGTAGGGTACTGAGTATAACAGTAGCAAGCCATGAGGGTACAGAGGACAAGAGCTCGATCAACTGTTCATCGAATGGCATTGCCTGATTATTCCTTTCCAGAAAGAGCAAAGTGCGCAAGTAAAGCATCCAGCTGGATCCTCTCGTCTGCACCTTCCGTAAGCCTGAAATCGATCTCTCCAATAATATCCATCAGATCGACCATCTGTTTTGGTAGTAGGTCAAGGTCAAAGACCGCACGATATATTTGACCTACCACGTCCTCCCCTGACAATCCCTGCTGCGTCATCAGAGCATCGAGTTTCTTGCGCGCAGACATGAACTTGTCCCCCAGTGCTGCTTTTAGTATTTCAAGAATATCTTCAGGATGGGCAGTGGCTGTGATCTTATAGATGTTGTCCTTATGGACCGTAGTCTCGAACATCGATGCCGCCTGTAGAGCATTTATCGCTTTTCTCATATCGCCCTGTGCCACATATTTTATTGCCTCGAACCCATCATCAGCGATCTGCAGGCCCTCTTTCTCTGCAACATGCCTACAGCGCTGTTCCACTGCTGCATCTGAGAGGGAACGGAATCGGTACACTGCACATCTGGACTGTATAGGCTCGATGATCTTTGATGAATAATTACAGGAAAGAATGAACCTGCAATTGTTCGTGTATCGCTCCATCGTTCTCCTGAGAGCCGACTGGGCATCAGACGTGAGTGCATCCGCTTCATCGAGGAATATGATCTTGAAATTCGCATCTCCAAGAGGAGATGTCTTGGCAAAGCTCTTAATCTTGGTCCTCACTACATCGATACCACGCTCATCGGATGCATTAAGCTCAGTAAAGTTCTCGCGCCAGCCATCTCCGTACAACTCGCGGGCTATGGAGACCGCTGTTGCTGTTTTACCTACGCCTGGTGGACCTGAGAACAACAGGTGTGGCAGGTTTCCGGTCTTTACGTAGGACTTCAACCTCTCGATGGACTCGCTCTGTCCTACCACATCGTCAAGCTTAAATGGCCTGTACTTTTCAATCCATATCTCTTCTTTCATCGTGGACCCTCCCCATCAAGAGGATATTGCAATAATGCAATATCCATTCAACACGCAACCTAACAGATCACTGGTAGATGTACTCATAGGCTTTTTTCCCAACGATCGGAAGCTTGAACTTTGCTCCACGCCATGCCATTATCACCAGCACAAGCAGGAGAAACATCGAGAAGAAACCGGCTAAGTCCGCTAGTAGCCATCCCACATACGGAATCCAGCCCAACATGAAGACGATGATCGAAAGAGGTAAGAAGACCAGGATCGACTGCAATGCATGGAACCTGACAAACTTATTGTCCGGCTCTATAAGCATGAACAGAATGCCGGTCATCCACATACCCACATAGCACAGGACTGCAACAATGTTCTCATTCAATTTGATCGATGTTTTGTAAGTCATATTGTACACCTTTACCTTATTTCAATGCAATTCTGTGGACATACCTCAACACATTTTCCACATGCAGTACACATATCCTGATCGATCTCTGCCAGGAACTTCGTAACCTTGATCGCATCATCTTCGCATGCCTTCTCACATAGCTTGCAACCAATACATCCAAATCCACAGACCGCCTTGACCTGTTTCCCTTTGTCATGGGATAAACAACGCACATGGACCTTCTCTGTTTCCTTTGCCAGTATCAGAATATCACTGGGGCATGACTCGATACACAGACCACAACTCGTACATAAGTTCTTGTTCACGTGAGGTAATCTGTCATCGCCAATTGTGATCGCACCGAATGGACATGCACGGACACAGGTACCTCTGCCCATGCAACCATAGTTGCATCCTTTCTCGCCATCTGAGAGCATGATCACCGCAGTGCAATCCTCAATACCATCATAATCAAAACGATCTGTACAGTTCACACCACCATTGCATCGGACATATGGATACGCCTCCTCACCCTCTGAGACTTCCTGGCCCAGAATGCCGCCGATCTCCTTTGCCACATCAAAGCCACCTACAGGACATCCGTCAAGGGACGCGTTATCATTGACAACATGCTCGGCAAAATCAGCACATCCCGCGAAACCACATGCTCCACAGTTTGCACCTGGCAGTATCTCCACCACCTCCTCCACAAGAGGATTTGTCTCCACCTTGAATTTCTTAGACGCTGCGATCAACATCAGACCGATAGCAAGCCCAAGGCCTCCAAGGATAGCCATTGATTGGATCAATAATATGGAAAGGCTCATATGGGTATCACCTTGAAATAATTAACAAATGCCATGGATAGCATCATTGCGATCAGGAACGCCTGGGGAAGACCCCTCACCGCAGAGGGTACGTTCACCAGTTCCGTACGTTCACGTATGCCGGACATCATCAGCATTATAATAGTATAACCAACACCTGCTGATGCACCGAACACAACACTCTGCAGGAAGGAATACTCATACATCACATTGAGCAACACAACCCCCAACACCGCGCAGTTCGTAGTGATCAGCGGTAGATAGATACCCAGTGAACGATAAAGAGCAGGAATATTCTTCCTGACAACGAACTCCACCAATTGCACCAGCGCTGCGATAACAACGATGAAGCTGATCAGACGCAGGAACTGCAGATCCAGTGGCACAAGTATGTATGTGTATAGCATATATGAAACTGTAGCCGCCAGGGTCATCACAAAGATCACCGCACCGGACATCCCTGCTGCACTTTTGGTGTCCTTGGTCACACCCACGAACGAACACAGTCCAAGGAACTGTATGACCAGGAAGTTCTTAATGAAAAGACCATTCATGAATATGGCAAATAAGGATTCTTCCACCATATTATTCACCTCTTTCCAGTTTCTTTGCTTTTCGATAATTCACGATCGCCATAAGGACACCTATCGTCAGGAACGCCCCGGGCGGAAGGATCATGAATGTTGCAGGATCCATCATCGGAACCGTCATAAAAGTATAACCGAATGTTACGATCTGGCCGGTCCCGAAGATCTCCCTGATCCCGCCAATGAGCACCAACACAAGCAGGAACCCTGTCGATATACCCAGTGCATCAATGAGGGAATCGAACACATTGTGCTTGTTAGCAAACGCCTCCGCCCTACCAATGATGATACAGTTGACAACGATCAGGGGAATGAACACACCTAACGCTTCATAGAGGGGGGGAGTATATGCCTCCATCACCATATCAACGATGGATACAAAGGTCGCAATGATCAGTATAAATATAGGTAATCTGACCGCCGAAGGGATCTGTTTCCTGAGCGCAGAGATCATAATGTTCGATCCTATTAGCACGAATGCAGTACCTGCAGACATCCCTATTGCATTCTCCACAGATGTCGTTACTGCCAGTGCGGGACAAAGACCCAGTACAAGACCAAATATGGGGTTATCCTTTGTGATCCCACGTATAAATTCATTCATTACATTACTCATGATATCACCTTTTTTTACGCCTCTGCCTCTTGCACGACCGATACCTGCGCATTCAGAGCATCCACAACTGCCTGAGAGGATATTGTTGCACCTGTGATAGAATCTATAGCTCCCCCATCCCTTGAGAGACTCAATTTCTCCAGTTCAACATTGGTGAACTGGTTCCTGAAAGGAAGCTCAGTGATCTTTGCACCCAGTCCAGGCGTCTCAGAATGGCGCATGATATCCATACCCGTAACTGTTGTGAATGACGAGTCCACACCACCTGCGACCTCGATCATCCCCTGCGCACCGGAATATTCACGGAAGAATGCGTAACCGACCAGATTGCCGGATGCATCCTTTGCACAATAATAAAGGATCTCACGATCACCTTCCTCATTGATGATCGTATCCCCATACACTGCCTCAAAACTATCAGCCTGCGGCATGATCTCAGTCAGTGTTACCTTGCGTGCCTCTTCATAATTGATCTTTAGCTGATCATGTGTTGGCACATAGGTAATACCCAGAAGAGCCGCTGACACAACCGATATCAGCACGAGCTTTCCTATGATTGCAATGGTCTCGTTTCCTGACTTACTCATCTATAGACACCCCCAATTTCTCAAAAGGGATCTTTTCCATAACACGACGGTACATGTTCTGCAGGTACGACTCTGTCCCAAATGGTCTGGGAAGGGTGTTGTTATCAATGAACGCGGAAACACAATTCGCAAGGAACAGACCATAGAATGTCGCATAGACATAATTATCAAAATGACCATAGATCACGGTCAGGATACCGCAAAGAATACCATAGACCATTCGTCCATTCTTGGTCACCGGTGATGTTGATGTATCCGTTGCAAGGAACAACACACCGAACAGGAAAGCACCTGTTATGACATAGGACAGGTTGTCTCCTATCAACAGTGCAAGGACCATCGTTGTTACGAAATACGACAGGGGGATCCTCCATTCCATATATTTCAGGTAAATAAGGATCACTCCACCTAACAGTGCAATGGGTGATACACCGATCAACAGGCCTGCACCGTTCTCTAACACAATGTTCGAGATCGTACCCAGTTGAGGGAAGGATACTGGTGTCATGATAGAACCCCATGCAAGGCTCATGAACACCCATGATGCAAGCACGGGATTGAACACATATGAACCGATACCTCCGAAGACATGTTTACCTATAGCTATTGCGAACAATGAACCAACCATGGGGATCCATATCGGGACCTCCGGCGGAACGATCAGGGCAACCATCAGTCCGATCATGATCGCATGACCGTCAGTAATAGAGATTTTCTGAGAGAATGCCTTCTGTATTGCAACCTCGACCACGATCGCCGAGAACACGCCTGCGAGAATGATGCCAAGTGCCGGTACACCGAAGAAATAAATAGATATAAAAATTACCGGCGAAAGAGCAAGCATCTTGCTCCAGTTGATCTTTTTAAACGTGATCTCATCTTTTCTATGAGGAGGAGCTGAGATAGTAAACGCCATTTTAAACACTTCCACAAGAGCATCCTAATTTGAGGTTCGATGACTCCTTTGGAGTTATGTCCTCATATGCCCTATTAATCGATTCTTTTGAATACCTGATCAGCTGGAGGATATGTATCTTTGATGGACAGACCGCTGCACACTGACCGCATTCAATACAGTTGACAATATTCATCTGACGACATTCATCGAACCGTCCCTGATCTGCAAGGGCTGCGAGCCTGCTCGGCACCAGTTCCACAGGACAGACATCCACACATAGAGCACAGTGGATACACGCAATGGGCTCGTCATGATGCACCTCGTCGGGCCCCTGTACAGTGATCGCCGTCGTGGCCTTGGTAACCGGCACCTCGTCAGTATACTGGGCAACGCCGGTTATGGCCCCATTGGCTATCAACTTGGCGGGTTCACCCATATATCCTCCGCATGCCTCAATGACATCCCTGAACGTGGTTCCGATCTTCACCAGGATCCTCTGGGGAACCTTTACCTTTCCTGAGACCGATACCACTGTTTCGATATAGGGCTTGCCTTCATGAAGGACATCGTACAGTGCTTTTGCCGACTTAACACTGCATATCGCAACACCCACATTAGCTGGTGCACAATGGAAAGGTACCTTTTTTCCCGTTACATGATGAGTGAACAAACTCAATTTATCCTTACCATATATGCGATCATGTGACACAACGACAATATCCGACTTCTGATCCTTGAGATAATAACCAATATGCCGATTCCCTACAAGGGAGCCGACATCCATGCGCTTGCCTTCATATTCCAAATCATCGAAGACATTGATCGAGTCCCTGTCATCATTACGCAGTACAATAGCACCTTTTGAAGCCCCTGCGGCCTTCATCAACAACCTCAGGGATTCAAGCATCCGGGTACCATACTGAACAGGCGTATCAAAGTGTCCGCCGATCCATTCAGAGGATGTAGCATCGATGATAACTGTATCAATATCTTGCCCTTCAGTAGACAGCACGCGATGAGTAGGGTCACCATAATGTTCGACGATCCCCGCTTCCTTGAGGACATTGATCAGGTCCACGTTCCCTATATCCTTTATAGGAACGAAATCCACGCACTGATCTGCCTCAGCGGGCTCTATGATCACGCTCTTTACCTTGTTCCCACTGGGATTGGGGGCATCCTCAATGGAAACCACCTCTCCGCATACACTGGAATGCACACATGCACAATCATCCGAACTGCATTCCCCGATCTTCTGACCTACTAGCACCTGATCACCTTTCTTGACCAGTGATTCACAGTCTGTCCCATTGTGCTGCCGTAGGGGAATGATCACCTTTTCCGGGATCTTCCCCATAGCATTGATCTCTGCCAAGAATAACAACTCCTTAGATTTCTGGCTCCCTTTCTACTTCGGGGGGTTTCTCGCCCTGTATCGTCACATCAATGGTCTTTGCCGAGAAGTCCGTTGCTGGATCTGTGGCTGCCGGATCAGAATCGTATCCCAGCGCTGCCCAGTTCACAGGAGGCGTGGTCTGGTGACAGGTTTCACAATCATACTGTACCTCGAAGTGCACACTCTGGAGAGTCGTGGAACCGGATGCACCATGACAATCATCACACATTAACGGATCTGCCATACCGACCTCAGTGCCTGCGATGTTGTGACCCAGGCGGTAGTACAGGTCCACATACCTGAGAACTGCATCCGGATAATCGGCCGCACCATCATTGTTCCCATCATAGCCACGCATCTCCTCGTATGTCACCTCGCCATCAAGGTCTGCATCTGCACCCTGTACATAGGATACCGGAATTGGGTCACCGATCGATCGACTGGTGTTCGGGGATGCTGCAACAACAACATCTTCGCCCGCATCCCACCAGATACCTGTGATCACATTGAACGGTGCCAGCCGCACACCACTATCATCCTTTCCGTCAGCGATCTGCAGTTCGTCCGGAGACATCCCATTGGACCATGCCAGCACAGGTGTGAAATCGGACATCCTGAATGAATCCTCTCTCACTCCACTGGACCAGTCGAACGACTCGAGCGGGGTTCCCCCAGCAAGCTCTCCTCCCGGGAGTACAGGAATATGACAGGATTCGCATGTTATGGACTCCAGATGTGCATCAACGATCCCGCCATGGGAAATACCTTCATGGCAACTCGCATCTGTGCAACTGCGCATCTGTACGATCTCACCATGAACATCATCAGTGTCCGCAGACTCAGCTTCAACACCAGGGCTTGGCATCGATCCTGCGATCTGATGATCCTCGGACACATGACACTCCACACAGTTCACTTCTGCATGCACATCATGAACAGCATAATCTTCCTCGCCCCACATCACAGCAGTGGTGGTCGCATCGCCGCTGTGACAGTTCGTGTAACAGGAGGAACTATCAGGGGCTGAGTTCACAGAATCGTGGAACACAACAAGCAAAGGAAAAGGAGTGAGCACATCAAGCATATAGGTACCGATGTGTATAGGATCCTTCTGCACCACCGACCTTGCATCGACCAGAGCCGCATCGTTCGCATTCTCCATATCGCCTGACTGCAGGGCTGCTGCACGCTTCTCAGCATCGTACAGACCGTGCTGCTCATGGCAGATCATGCAATCGATCTCAACACCGTATTCTTCCATCACTCCACCACCTGGATGATACTGGCCGAACTTCTCTACCCATGCATCCTTACCTTCCACATTAACATCAAAGTTCGTTAGGGGAGACCATTCATCGATATCCCTCTGCACATGGGAGGATACCTCCACATGTTCATGAACATTGAAATGACAGCCCCCACAACTTGAATCTGTCCACTTTCCCTCTGTCATATAGTGATGTGCGATCAGTTCGTTCCCTGTGTAACCAAGGCTTGCATAAACACCTGCGAACGCGAACATAACGACAGCGATCGCAATAAGAATAACATTCAGCTTTGCCATAAATATCACATCCGTTTCTTTTTAAGATCTTCAAGTTCCTTGATCACAACGCCCACAATGTTCCGCAGCCGCTGCTCGTTCAACAAGCCCATATTATCTGAAATATAATTATCCAGTGAGAACTCCTTGGGAATCTCACGTACATTGAAATCGAATACCCTGTCCATTAATCCCTTTTTAGGAGTAAAACCTAAGAACCCCACATCCAGACGATTCCCAAGTTTATGTGCCCTTACCTCGATCTTTTCCAGAGGAGAATCTGGCTTGATATAGATTATCTTGTAGTCTGCACCAAAATGCTTCTCAATGCCTTTCCAACCGTATTCTCCCATGACCTGATGTATCGCAACGGCAAGGTACCTGTCTTTACCGGAATCTGCTGCAGCACCTTTTCCTGTGTTAGAATCACTCATATCGATACTCCTGATAATATAATAAATTACAATTAATTGAACAATGATTGATTTACAAAATGACTGATTTACCTTATTTATAGCTTTCGAATTAAGCTTAATATTCAAGCATCACATTCCAGAACGCATGGATACCAGAACCGTAATTATATTCATATTGATCGTTGTACTGTCAGTCGCCCTTACTCAACTAAATAATGAACAACAGGCATGTCCATCCCTATCGGTACAGACATTCACCCAAACTAGAGATATAATGGATACGAGCGTTACCATCACCGTAGTGGATGAAAATGAGGAACATGCTTCTCGAGCAATGAACAATGCTTTTGCGCAGATCGACCATGTCAGCGATCTCATGACCTCATACGGCAATAGCAGTCAACTTGTGCAGCTCAATGAAAGGGGACAACTTGACAATGCTGATGAAGAACTTGTATACGTGCTTGGACGGTCGAAATACTATTCCAATATCAGTGATGGAGCATTTGATGTGACCATCAAGCCAGTACTCGACCTATGGTCGAGCAAATTCGCCCCGGGCGGCACACATGAACCCCCCACACCACATGAGATAGAGGAAACACTTGAACTGGTCAATTACACACAGATCGTCATCGAAGGTAGCAATATCTCACTGGGAGAGAACATGAGCATTGTCCTGGGTGGTATCGCAAAAGGATATGCGGTAGATAAAGCGATCGAATCACTGCAGACGGACGGAATCAAGAACGGTTTCGTGAACGCAGGCGGAGACGGACGTTACATCGGTTCCGGGCCTGAGGAGAATCCCTGGAAAGTAGGGTTGCAGAACCCTTACAAAGACGGTGACGCGGTGAGTGTGATGAACATACAGGACATGGCAGTGGCAACTAGCGGCAACTATGAACGCTATTTCAGTGAGACGGCAAAGGTATCACACATATCAGACCCGAGGACAGGACACTCTGCCCAGGACCTCATCAGTTCCACCATAATTGCCGGATCCGCAATGGATGCCGATGCCCTTGCAACAGCAGTCTTTGTGCTGGGAGAGAAGCAGGGGCTGGAGATGATAGAGAGGCTGGATAACGTGGAATGCCTGATCATCACATCTGACAGGCAAATCGTGCGGTCAAGTGGGTATTCCAGTTATGAAACCGAAGAAGTATGATCGATAACGATATATCCCCCACCAAACAAACAAGCAAACTAACTAAACTACCTGTCACAGTATGACCTCGTGAAGCGTCTCATATATGGGACCCTCCGGGGTCAATGTGCTCTTTTTCAACTGGATCCGATCCACCCGCATTGTCCCGACATGAGCGTCTTTCAACCCATCCAGCACTGCCTTGAACTCATCCTTTTGATCCGCAGGCATGTGTTTCACCCGGGCAAGGGTAGCATGTGGCCTATAGTCGCGCCGATCCTTCTTGAACTTGAACGGAGACAGTGCAGACTCCACCCTATCGTGTAAGACACCGAACTCACCCTCTGCACCGAGCCACACCACCCTTGCACGCGAAGGTTTGGGAAACGCACCCACTCCTGCGATCCTTGCATCGAACGCTACCCCACCGAAGTTGTCCAGGGCATCCACAATATCGGGCACATTGGACTCCTTCACGTCCCCCAGGAACTTCAGGGTGATGTGCACATGATCCGGTCTCACCGGCCGCACCCTGAAACCCGTAAACCCTGACTGGATCTCCCTTATGCGATCCTGAAACTCCTCAGGCAGCTCCACTGCAATAAATACCCGTATCAAAATAATCACCTGTAGAGATATAGTACCTCCAACAGAATGACTCTTTCGGTCGTCGGTTGAGGGAATATATATAACAAATAATAGCATAAATAATATCAATTGAATTTTACATAGGGATAAAATGGACACCACAGACATTATTGCGGCATCGGCACTTAAGATCGCTGAAGAGCTTGGAGCATGTGCGATCGTAGTATCCGGCAATGTGTATCTGGATGAAACAGCAACCGACATTCCCATATATTTTGCATCCCGACGACCAAAGAACATCATCGACAACCTCGTCTCGGGCAATTCGGAAGATCTTGAAAGAACAAGGAAGGTCACCGATGAGATCAATAATCAAACTGCCGGTTACATCGAACATGTCGAACATACTGCTGCCATTGAGCACCTGATCGGAGATCTTAAAAGGGGCATCATTGTAGGCATCATCGAAGCCATGGATTCAAGCGCCATCATCGTTCATGACGTCTCCCAGAGCCCCATGCTAAAAGCCATCGCCGAATGTGAAGAGCGGGTCCCTGCAGGGGTCATACGCTCGTTGCTCACCATCGCTCTTGACATTGCCGAAACTGGGCGGGAAGGAAGGAAGGTGGGCACTGCCTTCGTTGTGGGCGATGCTGAAGAGGTCATGCAACGTTCACATCAAATGATCCTTAACCCCTACGTAGGCCACCCGGATGAGGATAGGGATGTCCTGAACAGGAAGAACTGGGAATCGATCAAGGAGTTCGCCCTTCTGGATGGGGTCTTTGTGGTCTCCGGGGAAGGGCTGATCACCGCTGCAGGCCGATACCTGGACATTGATGCAAAGGATGTCAACATCGATAAAGGCCTTGGTGGCCGTCACGTATCTGCAGCTGCGGTCACAAGGGATACGGTCGCCATCGCAGTGACCATCTCCGAATCCGGCGGAGTGGTGCGCATATACATGGATGGCAAGGAACTGTTATGCATCGACTCTGCGGGACGAGCCGTCCGATACGAGCAAGATCGTCAATACTGATCGACGGGACCTGACAGTCACTTATATCCTGAACCTTAACAGAGCAGCGATGCCTCCGAACGCATGGAGTTTCTCCCCGGGTTCGAACTCCGTGCTGAACACTACCATGTGACCCTGAGCATGCTCGACCTGCCGTATGAACGAATCAATATCCCCATCCTCCCGCTGCTGCCTGAGCAGCTCATCGGTGATCAGAAGCGTTTCGATCGCACCATAATCCAGCGCCTTCTGGACCTCGTCCATACCATAAGCAGCCTTCCTATCAAGAGCCATCTCCTTCAACAATTCGTCCATCAAGGAAGCTTCTCGTGCGATCCTTGATTCCTCCATGATCCTATCCACTGCACCACGGCGAAGTACCTCCTGGAAACCCGACATCCCGATCGACGAGGTGTCCTCTACCACCACTCCAGCCGCCATATCCGAATTCTTGACAGTCATGTACTTGAGGAAATCGTCCTTGGTAAAACCAGGCCCTGCAAGGACAATAGATTCAGTACTGGATGCCGCATACGTAAGCCTATCCAGTATCTCGCTGAAGAACAGATCGCGAAGTGTGCCCTCACCCTTGCCAGAGGACTGTCGGATGTGAGCATACAGCTCGATACCATAATGCCTCACAAGTCCAATGTCAGCGTCCCCTTCTTCTACTGCAACTATAACGACCTTTGGACGGCGAGCTGCAGCCTCGGCCTCGTTCACCCTCTCAAGCTGGTCCTTTTTCCATGATTTGATAATGGATAGATTGGTACCGCCCTCGATATTGAGCGTGTGATAATATCCCGCATCCATACCATGCTCGATCATACCATGCACTCGCAGTCGGTTGGAGAACTTATGGAACTCCAGACTATCGACCCTGATACCCAACCTGACATTCTTTTTCTCGACCTTCTCAGGCCTGATCTTGTCGGTCGCAGCATCCGCCTTTCGTTTTGTGAGTGCAAAGACCAGATCCCCTTTCTCGATAATATATTTCAGATGCCACAGATCGTCAAGTGTCTCCGGTGTGAGTGCGATCTCCCCCTCATTTCTCGTAAGATATCTTTTTGTGACTCTCATAATACCATCCCAACATCATTGACGATAACACACAACGATCATTTCTTGATATCGGATTCGCCGGGCGGTAACATCATCGCGATCTTATCGGGTGATGCGATCTGTTTGGCGAAGGATGTGTCCTTGAGCCTGTCCGCATATATACGATATACTTTCTTTGCAGCATCATTCTGGTTGAATTTCCCCGGAACCAGCTCCACCACATGCTCCGCATGCTGGCGCACCGCAGATACCGGACCACCGATGACCCGGGTCTCGCCTTTCAGTTCCAGCCCGACAGCCACTCCGACAG
Organism: Methanobacteriota archaeon; assembly: GCA_034659615.1. GTDB lineage: Archaea > Halobacteriota > Methanosarcinia > Methanosarcinales > Methanosarcinaceae > JAIOTO01. Next base: position 23,409 of record JAYEHR010000107.1, read on the forward strand.
CAACATCCCTGTAATAGTTCCGCTCTCCACGTATGATAAATGAACCTTTGTTCAGATATTGCCCGGATTCAGGGGTCTTTGTGATCTGCTCAGGTCGTACCCAATAACAATCACCACTGAACTGCCCGGATTTCCATACGCTTGAATAGGATACAACGAACTGGGCAGCCTCGCTTAAGGTAGTCTCCGGGACGTCCTTACCTTCGGTCTTGATTATCGTGATCGGAGCACCTGGTACCTGGGTGTGGAACACGATATCACGTTTTTCCATATATTTTTTGACCAGTTCTTCATTGGTATCGGCATCTCGCCCACCAACAACAAGGAAACCATCGGATGACATGAACCACCTGAACCGATCATACCAATGCTTCTTGTGCACGACCTTGCGCCTCTTAGCTTTGCGGGCCTCCTTTTTCTGCATGGACCGACGAGTATCCTCGATAGCGCGCAGTGCACCATCGCGTTTTTTGGCGAGCTTCTTGGCTTTTCCATAATAATCCTCTGCGTTCTGGGGAACCGTTTTTCTGATATCGATGTTGACTTTCTTGCCATCCATATCAATGAGGACCAGACCGGCAGAGGGGTCAATGTTCATAATAAAGCGTGCAGCTGGGGTGTCTTCCTTGGACTGCTTTAGCGTGGACCATATCTCCTTCCACGAATATCCCTTATCACGGGCCGCTTCGAGTACTGACATTAATTCCTCGATGTCCTGATAGTGTTCATATATCTTCTCAGCAATGATCGAGTTCTTCTCCGCATCCTTCTCGAATTTCGTGATCGCACTGTGTTGTTGTTTCAGACGACGTTCTAGCACATTAGAAGGTTCCTTTTTCACGGCCTCGGCCTGCTTTTGCTGCGTCTGTGCTGCCTTTTTTCCAAAGAATTCATCCAGGGCCTGGTTGAAAGATCCAATGTACTCTTTTTCGGCATCCATATACTGTTCAAGCTCAAAAGGCAATACATCCACATATTCTGACGTACCATTGACGTCCTTTTTGATCAGACATGGCTTGAGCTGTCCCTCAGTGATCGGGGAGAATACATCCATGATGGCAGCGCAGAGAGCAGCGATCTCATTGCTGTCCGCCTGGGCCGATGCCTTGGTCTTGTTGACACCGCTCTTTAAACAGACCTCTTCAGCAAGGATCCCTCCAAGATTGAAACGTGTGGCGATCGTTCGGACGATATCAGAGGTTGATGACAAGAACACCTCCTGTACCCGATCTGCATCCACATCCAGCGGACTGAGCTGGGCCTGCGGATATTCATAGACCTCGCCACTTCGTATCCTGCGTCCCCTGAATGTTACAGGGTTCATGGGCAAGATGATCTTTCTATCTGCATCCAGCAGCACGATGTTGCCGCTGGAGAACAGCTCGATGACCAGTATCGTATCAATGCCACCCCGGACCACACCGATCTCTATGATCCGGTCAAAGTCGTACTGTTTGACGAAAGTGATACGCCCACCGAGGATGTGTTTCCTGAGAAGCATTGGGAATGATTGGGGCATCTTGGGGCTTGGGCGTATGTACTGGCTCATATGCGCACGCCTCCCTGCCTCTACGACCAGATTATCCCGCCCCTTTCCGAAGATGTACAGATTGATCCGTATCTCATTGTCAGCCGGCTGATAGATCTTGCCGATCTTCGCATCGATCAATGAGTTCGGGCCCGATGCAAGCTCGGACACAAGAGCAGCCACATCCGCACTTGTCATATCCTGTTTCATAAAGAGGATATAATGAAAGAGGAGATTATAAAACCTTGTCCATCAGACATTAATATGAACCGATCGATACAATACAGATATCATCCACCTGAGTTGGTGTCAGAGGGCACATAAGATGAACCAGAAAACTAAACTATTCCTAAAGTTAAAGTTCCAGGAATACTATAATAGTGCCAGTATCCACCTACCTCCTGAACTGGCGTCACGTGAGTGGGGATTCATATCATTTGACCAGATGCCTGAAACGATTATGCGTCGCCATAAATCTTTTGGTTCGATAAGAGAGATGAGGGATTACCTCTCAGCGATGGCACCCGCACACGCCTATCACTCGGTGGCCTATTATGAATACCCGAATGCTCCCAACATGAAAGAAAAACACTGGCAAGGAGCAGATCTAATCTTTGATCTGGATGCCGACCACCTGCCGGGAGCACCAACATCATATGCGGATATGCTGGAACATGTGAAAGTAGAGGCACTCAAACTGCTGGATTTCCTGACCAACGATTTCGGTATTGCTGAGAATGATATTACAACAGTGTTCTCCGGCGGGCGTGGTTATCATTTCCACATAAGCAACTCGTCTGTGCGTACACTGGAAAGTGCGGAGAGAAGGGAGATCGTGGATTATGTCAGCGGTAGGGGGCTTGACCTGAAGCATATCCTTGGAAAAAAACACGTAGGGGGAGATGCCGGTCGGGAAAGTGCAGATGTGCCCGGCTTCCCATCCGAGGAGGAAGGAGGATGGCCGGGGCGGATCAACAGGTATATCGTATCCTACCTGTCCGACGTGGCCGAACAGGAAAATGCTATCAGGATCCTGACAGGCTTCGATGGCATTGGCAAGATCACGGCAGAGCGTCTGATAGAAGTGTTCAATGATCCGGAGAAGATCGAAGTCCTGAAAAAAGGCAATGTCAGTGTATTGCCAACGATCAGGAGCAATATATTCGACGTGCTTGCATCACAGGCGGTAGACAGGACTTCGGCACACGTGGATGAACCCGTTACTGCTGATATTAAACGCCTGATCCGCCTGCCGGGATCACTTCACGGTGGATCAGGAATGCGGGTGACATTACTTGACAACTCCGAACTGGAGGATTTCGATCCCCTGGATGATGCGGTCGTGTTCTCTGAAAAGGCGGTACAATTAAAAGTGATCAGACCTTTTGAAGTACAGATGATGGGAAAGGAACTCCACGTGGAAGAAGGCGTGCAACAACTTCCGGAATATGTGGCAGTATACCTGATGTGCAGAGGTGCAGCAGAATATGGATCGTACTAAGCTCAAGAACCTGTTGCGCGAAGAGAACACTTCGTCATTAAAAGCCCTTCCGCATGATTTTTTCAGTAGTGTGGACGAATATATACGAGAACTTGAGACCGAGATCAACCGAATCCAGAATCTGCGATCTCCTGAAGCAAAGATACTGGAGGATGAACTGCAAAGTGCCATCAATGATGTAGAGACGATCTTCATCCGCAGGATTCGCAAGATCACTGCACGTGCAACGTCCAATGCCTTCTCGAACACATCGTCGAAACAAGACCTCGATAAACTACTGTCATCCGAAAAAAAAGTGTATGGTTCAACGCTTTCTGCGATACAGTTGGCCAGAAGTGAACTGCTCGAACCCATACTGAACCCTACGGCTTCTGAGAATAAAGGATGTGACACAACACCTCACAGAATAGATGGCGATAAAGAGGGTGCCCCTGCACCCACCGGTGCTGCGCTGCCAGAGAACATAACAGATAATGAAGATGACAGTACGCAGGATCTGGAAGGTGTGGCCAAAAGTAATATAAATGAGGAATACTTTGTTGTCCGAATACTGAAAGACCTTCCTACTTTCAAAGCTGTAGATGATCGTGATTACACACTCAACGAAGAGGACGTTGTTGTTTTGCCTGCAATGAATGCGAGAGGATTGGTAAAACGCGGCGCAGCTCATATGATCAATAAAAAGTAATATCCAAATCAAAAGGTGTAGAGAATGAAGATCCCAAAAAGGTTCAACACATATTGCCCATACTGCAAGACCCATACCGAACATGTCGCGGAGAGGGTAAAGAGGGGTAAAGAGTCGATGATGACGCGCATTCGAAGGCAGAGGAAAAGACAGACCGGTATTGGTAATAGCGGTAAGTTCTCAAAAGTGCCTGGTGGAGACAAACCAACAAAGAGGGTACAGCTCAGGTACCGCTGTACACAATGCAACAAGGCACATCAGAGGCCATGTTTTAGAGCAAAGAAGTTCGAGTTCAAGGAGTGATATGAAATGGCAGACCCAAAAAGCAGGTTCTTACGTGTAAAATGCAATGACTGTTCCAATGAACAGGTGATCTTTGGAAGTGCAAGTCGCAAGGTAGCATGTCTTGTATGTGGTAGGACCCTGGCAGAACCAACCGGCGGTAAATCTACGATCACAACACATATACTGGAAGTACTCGAATAAAGGGATTCATAATGGATAATAACAGATGGCCAGAGAGTGGTGAATTCGTCGTATGTAAAGTGAAGACGGTCACCGATTTCGGAGCCTATACCCTTCTGGAGGAGTATGGAGATAAAGAAGGTTTTATTCACATCTCCGAAATAAAAGCAGGATGGGTCAAATATGTCAGGGATTTTGTTCGAGAAGGACAGAAGATCGTCTGTAAGGTCCTTAATGTAGATACTGCACGCCGTCACATCGACCTGTCGCTGAAGGATGTTAACGAACATCAAAAGAGAGCGAAGATACAGGACTGGAAGAACGAGCAGAAAGCTCACAAATGGTTGCAGTTCGTGGCCGAAGAGGCAAACGAGACGCCAGAGACGATACAGGCGTTGCAGGCAGTGATCATGGACGAGTTCGGGAGTTGCCATGCTGCTTTTGAAGAAAGTGCCATGCATGGTGTGGATGCCTTCAAGGGCATTGATATCGATAAGAAGATAGTCTCCATCATCGTAAAACTGGCTCAGGAGAACATCAAATTGCCATTCGTGGAGATTGCTGGCCATGTGGACCTGACCTCAGACCTGCCAGATGGCATCGAGATCATTAAAAGTGCACTGCGAGAAGCAGATAGTGTGACGAAAGATGATGATGTCAATATCCATATCGCATATACCGGTGCCCCACGTTATCGCATAAAGGTTACTGCACCGGATTATAAGATCGCTGAAGCTGTATTGAAGGATTCGTCACAAAGAGCGATCGACAAGATACACGAAATGGGTGGAGAAGGTATCTTTTATAGACATATTGAATCCGCTCAGGCGTGATGTCCTTTGTCCGGGGACATGGTCTATGAAATAATGTTAATTCAACTTTATCGGTTTCCATGCACACTGTTCAGGGCCTACAAGTTGATCCAACCTAAAGGAGGATATTTTTGAGCAGGATCCGCAGATGTGTCCAGTGTGGACAATATACGCTAAAGGACACCTGTCCTGAATGTGGTAACCGGACGCGCGATCCACGTCCTGCCCGGTATTCTCCGATCGATCCTTATGGAAAGTACCGCAGAATTAGCAAACAGAGGGGAATGTTAGATGCAAGAGACTAAAGTTGTCCGCCTGAAAGATGATGTCCATCTGGATAATTCCATACTACTGGTAGGTCTACCAGGTGTTGGACATGTGGGGAAGCTCGTTGTCGACCTTTTGATCGAAGAACTGGACGCAGAGAAGATCATAGAGATATATTCTCCGCATTTCCCTCCACAGGTGGTCGTGGACGAGAACAGCACAGTACGCCTTGTGAACAACGAATTCTTTATCTGTAGAGCAAATGATACGGATATCGTCATCCTAGCAGGTAACCAGCAGAGTGCCACAGGGAATGGGCATTATGAATTGGGCGAGCTGTACATGCAGATCGCAGAAGAACTCAACGTGTCAAGGATATACACGCTCGGAGGATTTCCTACCGGTCAGCTGGACCATATAGAAGAGGTGATGGGTGCTGTTAATGATGCATCAATGATCGAGGAACTCAAAGAGCACAATGTTGTTTTCAGGGAGAATGAACCCGGTGGGGGAATTGTGGGTGCCGCCGGACTGATCCTGGGACTCAGCAAATTCAGGGACATCGGTGCTGCCTGTCTGATGGGAATGACATCCGGATATATGGTAGACCCAAAGAGTGCCCAGTCCCTGATGGGTGTGCTCAGTAGCATACTGGGTATCGAAGTAGATGTCAGCAAGCTGGAAGAGCGGGCAAAGGATATGGAAAAGGTCGTTGCCAACCTGATGGAAGCAAAACAACAGCAACAACAGATGATACCTGATAGCACACGGGACGAGGATCTCGGATACATAGGATAACGGTAACGCATGCTGATCAATGCCGACCTGCACCTACATTCCAGATATTCTATGGCATGTTCCGAAAGGATGGAACTGCCGACCATAGCACAGGAGGCAAAGAAAAAAGGTATCGACCTCGTAGCCACCGGGGACTGTATCCATCCGCAGTGGTTGAAGGCGATCAAGGAAGCGGCCTCTGATGACGAGACGATCGTCATACATAACACTCATTTTATACCTACTACCGAGATAGAGGACCGCAACCGCGTACACCATCTCCTTATATTGCCATCCATTTCAAAGGCAGAGGAACTGGCAGAAGAGATGGCGAAACACGGAAATATCATCTCGGATGGCAGGCCCACAGTTCGACTGGACGGCTGCCAGATCGCAGAGATCGCAAAGGATGTCGGCGCCCTGATAGGCCCGTGCCATGCGTTCACCCCGTGGACCGCCCTGTACGCTGCCCATGATTCCCTCCAGAGTTGCTACCAGGACATGACGGATCACATTTCCTTCGTGGAACTCGGACTCAGTGCGGACACCGACTATGCGGACCGCATCGATGAACTGCACCGCCTCACGTTCCTCTCAAATTCGGATGCTCACTCCCCCTGGTCCAATAAGCTCGCGCGGGAATTCACCCAGTTCAAGGTCCCCCAGATCGATTTCAATGGCCTTGAAAAGGCCATCCTCAGACAGGACGGATACGGGGCAACCCTCAATGTGGGCCTCTTCCCGCAGGAAGGCAAATACAACCGATCCGCATGTAGCCGATGCCACACACAGTACACCCTTGAGGAGTGCCAATCGCACAACTGGCGCTGCCCGTGTGGTGGGCAGATCAAGAAAGGCGTGTTCGAGCGGGTACAGGAACTGGCAGACCATGATACACCCCGTCATCCTGATCACCGCCCCCCGTACCTGCACCTCATGCCCCTGGCCGAGATCATCATGATGGCTCTGGGGCATGCCAGCATCAGCACCAAAGGCGTGAAGACCGCCTGGGAGACCCTTGTGGAAACGTTCGGCAGCGAGGTCGCCGTCCTCCTGGATGCGGCCCTTGACCAGCTCGGTCCCGTGGACCCGCGGATCGTGGATGCCATCGCAGCCTTCCGCAATAATGATGTCATCATCCACCCGGGAGGCGGAGGGAAGTACGGCTGGATCGAACTGCCACAGCAGGACGAGTCGCCTGCTGAAAAAACAGATAACCAGAGCTCACTCTTTGATTTCTGACCCTCTTCGATACATATATAACAGATAAAACCCTTCACAGATGACAATGCCGGGGTGGCAGAGCGGACTAATCCAACGGTGATAAAAGCCGCGGAGTCTAAACGCGGCAGGCTCGAGACCTGTTTCTCCTTACGGAGTGCTTGGGTTCGAATCCCAACCCCGGCGTGATATTCCCATTAAAAGGCCCTAGTTCTTTCACAAGACTAACTTGGGACATATATCCCAAAAGAAGAGAAGATATTAGTATTGTCCTAGATTTTTGTCAGACTGGGATCGATAACTCCTCAGATTTCAAGTTACTAATCAAAAGGTTTTAATTTAATAACTTTATTAACAAATAGCATATGCTTTTTGGAAATGATATAGGAGTTGCTTTTTAATGGACACAAAACCAATTGCAATCGATGAATCATATAAAATTCGAGATAACCAGTTTTGGTATAACGACTGTAGTTTCATTGATATTATAACCTGACTTCCGCTTTTGTTAAGCGCATAAATTAAGTATTTTAATAATATCTCTTTGTTTGCGAGTAGTCTCAGTAAGGATAACTTCCCCATCAGCCAATTCTACTTTTTTTAGTTTTTCTAGTTCCAACAGTAATTTCTCAATCGTGTACTTCTTTATCAGATCCGTTTCCCTCATACGATTCAACAGCCGCATCCTTATAATCAGACTCAAAAAATTCACAAAAATGAAACCTTTTGTTGTACTTTCTTTTTGAGTATTGAGTGGTAGCATATCGAGTTCATTTTTCAGCATATTAAAATTCTTTTCAATCGAATCCCTTTCCCTGTATGTGGAAAGGCAGTGGACCCAATCAAAGTTTCCATTATAAAATATAATGAACTTCCCCATCCTATTAACAATTTGAGCAACTGCATTTTGCCGCACCTCAACCTTAAAGTGATTGTCCACCAGTTCCCATTTGAAATATTTTGCCATGCCTTTTGCCCTTTCCTTGAA
>JAYEHR010000108.1:0-8414 GCA_034659615.1 Methanobacteriota archaeon
ATACGGGGATGTAGGTTAATGGATCATCAGGGAGCCATTGATAGTGACCCACACAATTTGATTAATAAAATTTACGTAGCCTCAGGGTATCCTATAGTCAATTGATTTTTTATTCGGAGATACTGTGGAGAACACCAGGGATATGAGCTGCCGTTAGATCTCTGAGTAGAACCAAAATTGGTCACTTGGAGCTTCAGGCCCACATCACCATGATCATATAAATTTTGGCGGAGAGATAATGGGTTTAAGTTTTGCAACGTTGTCCCCCGCTGAAAAAATTACAAGGATCAGTCATGTAAAAAAGCTAAGGATGACTCCTGAAGAAACAGAAAATAGGGAAGTTAAATATCCATGGTGGGACTTCACAAAGCACATAACCATCACCCATCTCTGAAGGTTGAAGGGGAAACAGGGTGGAGATTTCATAGTACGCCAGGGAATCGTAGCATGGTGTGGAAGGATATCGGAAAACCCCGATACCCCCGCAACCATTGAACCGTCCTCACGTCACAGTGACGTTCATACCCCCCACCTCGGCCTTGACCTCAGGACTATAGTACGAGTACGCACTGCTTTCCTGTACCAGTGCCTTGACCGGGAACATCGCCCTCATCTGCAGCTGGAAGTTGATCTCCTCGCCCTGCATGAGCTCATCGATGTAGAGCACCTCCTTGCGGCCTGCGATCTCGTAGCGGGTAATGGTCCCATCGTCCTTGAGAGCGTCAAGGCTCGATGTGACCGGCGTGAAACCGGTGGGTACGGCAATGTCCACGATCATCATGCCGCTGGACTGGACTATTCCCTCGATGCCCTGCATGCCGTTGTACTTCACACGGACATCCACGGTCACGATATCGTTCACCGCCACATCGGTCGAATCGTACTGCACGTCCATCTCGATCTCATCATGCTCGATGATCTCGGGCAGTATCACATTGTATTTCCGTAGCAGCTGGTAGTTCACCTCGCCCGAGCCCTCCATGCTCAGCTTCACCTCGCTCACATTCTCCGGGATCTCGATGATGTGCACCACATCGTAGTTTGCAGTATCGATATTGATGGTTGTGATCGCTATGCCATCCCCCTGAACGGATACGGTGGCATCGATGTCACGACCCGCATAGGCCGCAGCCGTCATCAGGGCCCGGAAGGCCATCACAGTATCCTGTGTGCTTGAGAAACCACCGTTGGCATTGCGCTGGGCGGCGATCCATTTCAGGGCCGAGCTGGCCGTGGGATGGTCAGCCTCGATGAGCGCCAGGGTCGCATAGGCCGTGGTCTCCACGTTCTTGCTGTTGGGAGGCAGGTAACCATATCTGTTATCCACAGGCATAGGCGCGACGTCGTAGCCCCAGTATGTACCGTCCTCATCCTCCTTTGCCAGAGCAAGAAGCTGGTTCAGGGCCTCGTCTGAGTGTGAGCTGTCCAGCTTCTGCAGGACCAGGGTCCCGATGGCCAGAGCATAGGGATCGTCCTGCTCATCCAGGTGATCCTCCAGATACTGCTGGGCATTCGCCATTGCTGCCGGGCTGGCCTGGCCGTACTCCTCCAGGGCCAGGGTGGTGTAGGCGGTCAATGCATAGGTACCGCTCAATCCGCCCATCATGTCCTGGTGGATCACAAAGCCCACCGACTCCCAGGAACCATTGGCCTGCTGGTGAGACTCGATCCAGTCAGCAGCTTCCCAAAGGATACCCTCATCAATGGTGGTCACATCCCGGGCACCGCTGAACTGGGACAGCACAAAGGCTGTGAGCCACAGGCTGCCCTCCGCATCACTCTCTCCAAAGGCGGAGAACGAGCCGTCCCTATGCCTGAAGGTGAGTTGGCGCTGGTACCCTGTGATGATATAGGTCTCAGCCTTGGCCCGGATCTCGGGGTTCTCCTGACCCGTGGCCTTGAGGTAGCGCAGCACCTCCACATCCGTTGAGAACAGCATCATGTTCTGCTCCCCGCAACCATAGGGCATACCCAGCAGATCGTCCACACCGCTGATGGTCTGTGCCACGATGCTGGGTGTGAAGCTCACCCGCACCATACCGGAATCCGGCACCATCTCCGGTGGCAGGGTCGCGTCCAGCTGAACCGAGCCGGCCTTCAGCACGCCGTTGTCCACCAGCTCGCGGGTGGCACCCTCGGCTTTCACGATGATGACCTTGCGCACGGCATCCGCCCTCTCAGTTGTCTGCCCTGTCAGCTCGAGGGTCCATGTACCCACTTCGGTGGGCTGGATGGTGAAACTCACCTTAGAAACGCTGTTCGCATCCACGTTCACCTCCTGCTGGCCTGAACCGACCAGATCGAACCAGTCCGCTCCGCTCAGGGTCAGGTGTACCTGCTGGGGCGTGTCCAGATAGTTGTAGACCTGCACCTGCACCGGGAACTCCTCGCCACGCACCACCGCATATGGCAGGTCCGGGTCAATGAAGAAATCCTGGAACACCGTCAGATCGGCCTCGGAGATACCGATCCCGGAGGGGCCTGATGAGACCGCATGCATTCGCCAGTTGGTGATGGAATCCGGGGCGGTCAGATCCAGATGGGCATGGCCCTGTCCGTCGGTCAGTATATCCGGCATCCAGACCCAGGTCTCGGGGAAGAACTGGCGCACCCGCTCGACCTCGGCCAGGGGTTCCTCGCCACCATCCATGGCAGAGGTGGTGTCCCCCTCAGCCATTGCATTCTTCGCCATCATGGGCCTGGCCTCATCAACTGCCATCTCGAACAGTACCATCCCGCCTTCTTCCTCAGGCATATCCATTTCGACCTGCGGCACATCGATACCCGGGGATGCCAGCACTGTCATGCCGGCCCGCTCGATCACATCGTATGCACCCTCCTGGTACCATGTTGGATGAGCCTCAGCCTGCGGTTCCATGAAACGGGTCTCCAGTTCATCGAATACCTGCTTCAGGTTGAGCCGCCCCTCATTTAGGGCATACACCGACTCGTCCACAATGGACAGACCGATCATGGACTGACCCTCTGCATTAAGGTCCACGGACACGTTATCCCCTGGGCTGACCTGCTCGCTGCCAAAGCCGGCCGACAGGTTCACCTGTGAGCTGAACTGCACGTCAAAGGGAAGGGTATCCGCTGATACTTCATTATTAGGATTGATCATGTAGGCCACCACCTTGGCCGTGGGGCTCATATGCGGTGTTACCGGGATACTGATCTGTGGCTCGTCGCTGGTGGCGGAGTATACTGTCCGGCCATTGGCGAACACATCATAGAACACGGTCCCGGGGTTGGTGGAGTAGACCTTGAACGATATCGTATCGCCCACCTCAGGCACACCCTCGCTGACCTGGCTGATATGGATGTAACTGGCAGTGGGAGAATAGGCTGCCTGCAGGGTCTCGGAGGTCTGTACTCCATCAGCAGTGGCCGAGAGGGCCACACTCTGCACATCTTCAGGCACCTCGAAGGTCAACAGCGCTGCTCCATTCTCGGTTGTGACGGACTCCTGCCGTGTGATCTCGTCATAGTTCCGGTCCCGGAACCGTGCCGTCACACTCACATCCGTTTCCACAGGACTGCTCCCCGGATCCCTGGTCACCACCAGCACCTGCAACGGCATACCGGGTTTGATGGAGCTGGACTCTGGGATGAGCTGGAGGACCAGGGGTGACTGGGCAATGGTCAGCAACTTCGTCATTTCCTCGCTGTGACCACCGGTATCCGTGACCATGATATTGAGCATCAGACTGCCTTGGCCGCCTGCACCATATGTACCGGCCACGTATTCCACTGCCGGGAGTTCGAACTCCACCGACCCCTCGTCAAGGGATGAGGAAAAGGTGGCATATTCCTCCCAGGTACCCACATATCGTGAGGCTTCAATGCTGACCTCACCCACCACATCCTTGCCAAAGAAATAATCCGCCGACACTGTGCCTGTGATGGGGTCGTCCACCAGGAACCAGTCCTGGGTTGTGGAAATATCCAGATCGAACTTGGGGAGCACGTATTTCTCCACCTGGATGTCCACCACAGAGGTGGACGAGCCGGATGTTGCCTTTACCTTCCAGGTCCCCAGGTTGAGCTCGGATGCCAGCGGCAGGTCGAAGGATGCCACCCCATACTTGTTGGATGTCAGTTTGTCCTTGAACACCTTGATCCCTTTGGCATCGGTGATCTCCACGATCGTCTCCTGGACCAGGGGTACAAGGTTATTGTTCAGGCAGAGAAGACGGCCATGTATGGTCTGGCCGGGTTTGTAGATGGGTTTGTCCGTCTCGATGAAGATAGGATTGTTCTGCACCACCTGCACCGTGGTGGTGAACGCCGTATCTGAGCCTACGGGTGTTGCGGTCAGGGTATAGCTGCCTTCCTCCACCTCAGGCACATCGAATGCCGCCACCGCATTGCCCGACCTGGCCGTGGAGGCCCTGACCAGCGCAACGGTGTTGTCCTCATTATCTGTCAGGGTGTATTCCACACACCGGCTGACAGGTTCCCTGTTCGCGAATGCGGACATGGTGACTGAACTCTCCCCACCGGCAAAGAGCATCTTGGGTGCCAGTATCAGGAACTCATCCCCTGACGAGTACTCCTGCCCCTGTTCGCAGGGAGTTGCCTGGTTCGTAGGCTGGGGGAATTCGATCTCCTCGTCCGGTCCCGCGCATCCTGATAACAGGACGGCCAAGGCCAGTATCAATATCAGTGTAAGGTACGATAGGTGTCTGTTTCTACTTGATGGCATGGTTGCCCACTTCCTTATATTCGCTAATTGTGATGATGTCTGTTATCTGTTGATAATAAAATGTAGGTAGCTACTCGCGTATATACTTGCCTTAAACTTCGAAACTGTTCGAACCTATCCAGCTGGGGTTCAGGACAGCCCGACAGCAGATCCGGTCATATTACCGACGCAACCTTGGGTGCAAGTCTACACGACGATGTGGTGACAGCGGGATATGCGGAAAGGGGAGGAGCCTGAGCAACAACAATAAGGAATCCTAATTGAACCTGCATAGCCTTCACACGATCAGCTTCTTCTTCATCAGGTTCACGGCCAGCACTACGAGGAGCCCGCAAACTGCGACCATCCACGCCAGGTTGAACAGCAGGGACACATCCAGGATCCCGAAGGTCAGGGAACGTATGACGATCACAACATGCGTCAGGGGCAGGGCCGCCAGGGCGAAATACTGTATGGACACGGGCAGCACATGCAATGGGAAGAACGTGCCGCTGAACAGGAACATTGGCATGATGAACAACAGGATCGGATAGTTGATGGACATGATATTGGGGGTAACGGCTGCCACACACAAACCAAGGGCTGCAAAGATAAGGCCTGCCAAAAAGGCGAACGGTATGATCAGCAGGGAGTGAGGGAAATCGGCCAGACCGAACAGTGCGATGACGGGCAGCATGATGGTGGCATTGATCACACTGCGGGTGGCACCCCAGAGTAATTCGCCTGCGATCACATCTTCGATCGTCAGGGGGGTTGCGATGATGGCATCGAAGGTCTTCTGGTAGTACATACGCACATACGAACCATAGCTGCACTCGAAAAATGAGGCATACATTATGGACACCGCAATGAGCGCCGGTGCGATGAAACGGGCGTAGGACACGCCATCGATCTCTTCGATGAACATGCCCAGCCCGAACCCCATGGCAAACAGGTATAGCAGGGGCTCGATGAAAGGAGGCAGGAAGTTCAGTTTGACGTTCTTCATGAATACGTCCTTATTCCGCTGCCAGACCTTGAACGCCCGGAAACTGATGTTTGGGATCTTGAAATAGAAACCGATATTCATGCTCTCACTCCCTCAACTTCCTGCCGGTAAGCTTCAGGAAGACGTCCTCCAATGTGGCCGAGCGTGCAGTGATCGTTGTGAGCTCGCATTCCGTTAGCAGATGGTCGGTGATGCGCTGCGGCTCATCGGTATATATCTGCACCGTATCACCCACAACCTCATAGCGTGCCTGCTGCCGGTCCAGGCATGTGATGGCCTGGGGATCAGCCTGTGTTTCAACGATGTCAGTGCCGATATATTCCCGGATGATCTGTTCCGGGCTGCCCTCCACCAGTATCCTTCCGTGGTCCATGACCACCAGTCGGTCGCACAGCTGGGCGGCCTCCTCCAGGTAATGCGTTGTGAGCACGATGGTGACCCCCTCCTTCTTTAGCCCCTTGAGCTTATCCCACATCAGATGGCGTGCCTGGGGGTCCAGCCCCACCGTGGGCTCGTCCAGCATCAGTAAACGGGGACGGTTGATCAGGGCCCTGGCCAGTATCAGGCGGCGTTTCATTCCGCCAGAGAGGGTATCGGTCATGGTATCCTTCTTCTCTGTAAGCTGGACGAAGTCCAGCAACTCATCCACCTTTTCCCGGGCATCAGCCTCAGGGATATCGAAAAAACGGGAGAACACCAGCAGGTTCTCATATACCGTGAAATCCGGGTCCAGGTTGTTCTCCTGTGGCATCACCCCCATCTTCATCTTGATCTGCCGCTGATGGGTACTCACGTCCATCCCGAAGACCTCCAGCATACCGGACGTCTTTGGGGACACACACTGTACCATCCGCAGGGTGGTGGTCTTGCCGGCACCGTTCGGGCCCAGGAACCCGAATATCTCTCCTTCTTCAATGGTAAAACTCACACCATCCACAGCCACGAATTCACCAAAACACTTCTGCAGGTCCTCAGTCACGATAATTGGAACGATAAATGATCACCAGCCTCACTATTCGTACAGGCTCTATGTTTTCTGGCGATATAAAAAGTATGGTGAAGCCACGGGTTTGAGATGAGACCTAATATCTGGCTTATTTGGGAACTTTCATTTTTCAAAAATCTTCCAACACTTTTATATCTTCTGCAACTGTTTTTTTCAATGATATGTTTGAGAAATGGCAGGATATATTGATATATCTGAAATATCTGAATAAACCGAAATGGAAGAACAGATGCGCATTCTATACCTTCTTTTTTGTCTGCGTTAGCTTGGCTTTTGGTTTATCAGTTCTGCTACTGTCCACTTTTATCCCGGACTATAATTTCCTGCACACCGAAATGAATCCCGATAATGCCAGATACATGCTCAGCGCACTGGTGCAGAGCCTGGCGGCAGTTATTGCAATTGTTGTCACCCTGAGTCTGGTAGCAATCCAGCTCTCAGCCCAGTCATATTCCCCAAGAGTAATAGACGTATACAGGAAAAACCCTGACATCTGGATACTGATATCAATCTATACAACAACCATCTTTTTCGGATTAGCCACAATAAAGATTATTGGAATCGACACCCTGCCCCTAAATGGGCTTGTTAATATCGAAGTTTTTATTTTTGCCGCTTATTTTCTGGGATTTTTTGCATTTATTTGCCTGATACCGTATATCTGGAACACGCTGGCATCGCTGAACCCTGCTACTGTGATTCAATTACTTGCAAAAGAAATTACTGAACAAAAAATGGAAGATTTGGATGAAAGAGAGAGTACGCTTGATAAAAACAGTCCATTACTACCTATTATAGATATAATTACCAGTTCCATAATGAAATATGATTATGCAACTGTGAGAACTGGAACAAATGCAATTGTGAATCCGATAAGTGAAATATTAAACAAGGGAAATGAAGAACAAATTTCGGAACATATCTGTAATCACTTAGAAAGAGTAAGTATGTTGGCTCTGAAAAGAGAAGATGACGAATGTTCTGTTATTTTGATAAAAAGTTTGACTACAATAGGGGAGAAAGCGGCAGAAAAGGATACGGAAATAGCAACATAATTTGCAGTGGCAGCATTGAGAACAATAGGGGTGAAAGCAGCAGAAAAGGATATGGAAATAGCGACAAGATCTGCAGTGGCAGCATTGAGAACAATAGGGGTGAAAGCAGCAGAAAAGGATATGGAAATGGCAACAATATATGCAGTGAGAACATTACATAGAATATGGGAGAAAGCAGCAGCAGAAAAGGATACGGAATCGGCGACAAGAATTACAGTGGCAGCATTGAGTATAATAGGGGAGAAAGCAGCAGAAAAGGATATGGAAATGGCAACAGAATCTGCAGTGGCAGCATTGAGTATAATAGGGGAGAATGCGGCAGAAAAGGATATGGGATCGACGACAAGAATTACAATGGCAGCATTGAATGCAATCGGGGAGAAAGCAGCAGAAAATATGCGGATGCTGCATATAAAACAAGCAATATCCAAAATCAAACAAAAACAAAATAAATCAGATCCAAATTAACCACCGTCCGCTCGAGCGCCAGCGAGACGGACCTCGGGCTCCAGAATCGAAATTCTGGTGATGGGGCCGCTGAGATTTGAACTCAAGTCGCAAGACCCCCAGCCTTGCAGGATGGACCAGGCTACCCTACGGCCCCACGGGGTCGGAATATAATATACTCTTTCCCTATATCACTCTTTCTGATGAGCC
>JAYEHR010000109.1:0-8388 GCA_034659615.1 Methanobacteriota archaeon
CCTCGCCGCTTCCGATGTCGTAATCCTTTTCGCTCATCTCTTCGAGCAGTAGCGTGAAACTGGGCGAGATGTCGAGGTAACTGGCGCCGATGTTGTTTTTACCGCCCTCGTGGTTATAGTAGAGGATAACAATCTTCTTATCCTCGTTCTTGGTTCTGCCAAGGTTTGCCCATTCGATCGTCCGGTTACAGAGCCACTCGACCTGTGGTATGAGCGGCTCGTAATAATACTGCCCTGTACCAGGGTCTTTGACTCTCCCACATACCCAGATGTAATCGATGCACCCGTCAATCTCGGGCTGGGTTACCTGAAAGGCGATGGACATTGGATCGAGTCCGCGAGAACTGTTGTTGAATTCCGCAGGTGTACTGTAGTAATCGGTCAACCCTTTCAGTACAGGCACGTTGTATTTTTTCAGATAGTCAACACCCTTTTCCTGATTGCCATAATTTAGATAGAATGCGTTCAAGGAGATGATGGCATCCACAAGTACGACCCCGTCTCTGGTGAAGTAGTCCACATCCTCCGTGCATACCTTTTGGGTGGTGTAGATGACATTGCAGCCTTTCGATTCAAGTTCATTGAGTATTGCATCATCGGTTTTGTAGTACGTGGCGTCCTTGCCAAACTTGTTATTGATAATCCCGATCGTAGGTGCTGATGCATTATATCCATGATCTGCATACCACAGAAGATACTCGGTGCTGTTCTCAAAGATCCTCGGAAACGCATCCGGGTGATAGATGCCGTGCTGGGGAATATCAGGAGGTACCGCAGGTGCGTACTCGATGTAAACACCCTCGAGGGTTACCCCTATGCAGCGAATCCAGTTCTCCATGTTCGTGTACCCGCCGTTTGAATTGTACTCTTTCATCTCGCTATATGGTGGCTCGTCCATATCGATGGTACCAAAACCAGTATCCTGAAACATCATGCATCCAACTTGGGTCCCATTTGCTTTCGCGGCATCGATGACACCTTCGAGATCGCCGAGATCGTTTGCACCTATATGCACCATCATTATGATATCTTGATCGGACACATCGTTGAGGTGGGCAACCGCGCTTGCACTGGTCATCGTTGTAACGTTGAATCGGTCGCTGATCACATCCCTCTCGGTTGTGACCTTTTCAATGTAGTAGAGATTGGAATCCATATTCATGATGTACATGATGTTCACCTTCGGGTGCACCATCACAGGATCAGGAAGGTCAACTCCAGCCCACCTGCCGCAGAAGTTCTTCCCGATCGCCATCAGAAAGTGTTCCATGTTCTCTTCGCCGCCCTGGATCCAGTACCTCTCGATATCGGTGTAATTTGCCGATTTCAGGTCAACGTTCGGTACGGTGGCATTGGCTGCGGAGAGGTTGTATCCGATGACCGCGCTTCCGTTCTCTTTGGCAGCGGTTAGATCTGCGTCCCACCTGCCCACCACCGTCTCATTCTGCGATTCGATGAATATCGCTTGATAATTCGAGAAGTTGAGACTATCCGGTACGGTGTCGTTCTTTGTAAAGATCGTCACATTCAGTTCAGGTGTGATTGTGTCATTCAACGAAGCGCTTTTTAGCGCGACTTCATTTACGTCTGTTCCAAGAATAAATAGCATCTCGTTTCCATTCCCGGATGCCGTTCCTATAATGGCAAGCGTGAGGATCACCACCGTCAGTAAAGTTATTGTTCTTAGTCCCGTATTCATCGTGTTTTTGTCTCCATCTTGTTTGTTTTGACTTTCACGCATCTGATTAAACAGACCACCTGCCATGCTGATGGGTCTTAACGGATGTTTCACCTGTGTCTGCTCGATATATCCAGATCATTTACTATATCTTAAATGTTCCTGCCCTACCGATCGAAAAAAATGGTGGCGGGGTCACCTCCGCCTGCGGTAACCCCAGTATATGATGACCATCAGCGCGATCACAAGGATCATCCCGAGCATCGGAGCGCCGGAGAAGGAGAGTCCTGTGTTGAACTTCTCTGATTTTTCGACCTCCATCTCGGATCCTTCCACATAATTGCTCTCGGATTGTTTGGACGGGTTCATCGGCTGGTCAACATTCGTGCCGACCCCGCCTTCGGTGGTGGTCTCGTTTGAGGCAGTGGATGATGTATGGGATCTGGTAGACGTCTTGTCCTGTTCTGGCGGATGTGTGCCGTCTCTACTTGAACTTGAACCGCCTGAGTCTGACGACACGCGGGTCCTGCCTGCGGCATCATCTCTTATCTCCATGTACTTTTCGGCAAGCTCTGGTGATATGCTGAACTGGGAGATGAGTCCTGCTATGTAATCGTCAAGCAGCGGATTTCCGCAGCAGTTGACACAGCAGCAGGGACCATTTGCCTGGACGACAGATTCCAGATGTTCCGAGACGAGCGTTTTCAGCACATCATCAAACACATCAGCCGAAGGAGTCCAGCTCCCGTGGCGTATCGCTTCGAGCATCCGTGCGGTCATGGACTGGTACGCATAAGGATTATGCTCGCTTGCAAACTTACCGATGTCGATACGGTACTCTCCGCTGTATGCGTCGCCCACATACACATCGTACACGCCCTGCCACATATCATCGGTGATCAGCTCTGACATGGTCGCTTCCCAGCCCCAGAGATATTCCACAAACTTGGTCATCTCCCTTGCGCCTGCATAACCCTCGCCCATCATCCCTTCGATCCATGTCGGATTTAGGTATCTGGTGCGGAGTTCTCTGCGGATCACCTCACCAAGCGATGATACTTCCGGTGTTTTATCGGGATCGCGGTTGTCGGTTACGTAGACATCGGAAATATCATCCCCTGTAATCGCCTTGTATGCGCTTGCAAGCCCGCCCACGTACTGGAAGACATCGTCATTGTCGATTAACCCATACAGGTTCGAGTTCATGTTAAACACTATCGCATCAGCTTGTTCGAGGTTGAACTTGAAGACCTCCTCACCAGGTATTCCCCAGACCTCGTCACCATAGATGTAGTGCATCCTTGTGATGAAAGTCTTTCCGATCGTCGAACTGTTGTTCCACGTACCACTCGCAGCGATCACGGAATCCAGATTCGGTCCGTATGTACCGGGTGCTTCAAGGAATATCCGTGACACCGAGAGATAGGTCGCATTCTCTTCGAGAGCGGCTTTGGAATACCGCCCGGTCTTCTTCAGCTTATCGAGTATCTCGAGTGTGTTGTTCTTGACATAGTTGGGGTGTCCACAGTCCTGTTCCGGGGTGGCATTCTCAGCAAGCCGGATCGCACGGTCGATGAGCTTTAATTTCCCCGGGAATACGTCCCTGTGCAGCCCTGATGGCACCACCATGACATCGATCCTCGGTCTGCCAAACTTGCCGGGCTCGCCAGGCGTGCTAAGCTCGCTTGCATTGACCAGTTCGACGTCATGCACGGCACCATAGCTGTCCCAGACAGGTTTCGCACCGACCAGATGCAGGATCTCGGACTCGACAACGCCCTGATCAGTCATCGCCCACGCCCAGAGCACGACCGTCAGTTTCTTCGGATACTCGCCACCGTGGTCTGCCTGGTATCGCTCGATGAGTGCGTCCGCCATCTCCTGCCCGGTCTGCCACGCTTCCTCTGTCGGTATCGCACGCGGGTTCATCGAATAGAAGTTTCGCCCTGTAGGAAGCGCGCTTGGGTCTCTTATCGGATCGTCTGCCGTAGATGGTGGGATATATCCGCCGTCGAACCCTCTCAGTGTCCTGGGAACCTCGATCGTGCAGTTCGCAAGATTGCCTGAGAATCCAAGCGCACGGTTCAGGTATGTGGTGAGCTCATCGCTTGACTGATTGAGCACAATCTCCTGTGCTTTTATGACCTCCGTGCCATTAATAACCTCATCGATGAGTTGAGTGGTGCAGTTATCCAGTTCTTCTTCCTTATCGATCCGAAGCGGGTTTGGATAGTCATTATATCCGATCATGCGTGCAACCTCTGCTTTGTACCCGTCGCGGAGCATCGAGATTACGAAGGATACTTCGGGTTCGCCCTCCGGAGGTTCGCCGAACGTATGCAAGCCATAAGGCATGAACTCGGTCTTCAGATCATAGAGATACCCGGCAAGTTTCATGGCGAAATCATCGAATAGAGCATCATCCATCGTGGTCAGGTTAACCTCAAGATCGTCGTCGAGATGCAGTTCCTCGCATTCCGATATGATCGTCTTCTTGTATCCCCCTTTAACGGTGCTGTTGACATCAGGAGCCATGTAGAACGATACCGTCTCCAGAAGGTTGGTCAGGTTCCCGTATAACCCCGCAGCAACGATCGGAGGCGTAAGATGCGTGATCATCGTTGCGCTCCCCCGCCGTTTTGCCTGCGTGCCCTCTGCGATATTGTCCACGATGTACGGATAGATCACAGGAATATCCTGGATCAGTATGGCAGGCCAACAGTCCTCGGACGACAGTCCGGACTCCTTGCCGGGAAGCCACTCCTGCGTGCCGTGCTTTCCGAAATGCATGATCTCATCCGCACCAAACCCGCCGGATTCCCGATCCTGCCCTAACCAGAGATAGAACGCTATGTACTGGTGGTGCGGTGGGACGTCTCTGTTGTGGTACAGCACCGTGTTGTTCTGTAGCCAGCCACGTGTCGGCTGGGGCGTAAGACTCACGTTTCCGAAGGGGAGTGTCGGGATCACGAAGTATTTTCCGGTATCGTTCTCCCATGTCATGATCTCTCCTGGCGGCTCGCCCCACCGCTTGTTCACCTCTTTCTGCCGTTCATCATCGAGTTTTCCGAACCATCCGAGATACGTTTCAACGGGAATCAGGGTCGCGGTACCGGATGCAACAAGTCTTTCAAGTTCGCCAGGTGCCCATGTCCCGATGTTTGTTCCATTAAGCGTCATCATCCTGACAAGCTCGGTCTCGTTTGGAATCTCGCCTTCAACGGTGTATCCTGACCGGTTCATGGCGTTTAGGATGTTCTGGAGGCTCGGCGGGACATTGACGTAACATGCGCCGAGATTGTCCTTGCCGCCACCGTGATTGTAGTAGATCATCGCGATCCTCTTCTTGGCATTTGGGGTGCTGTTCAGATGCGCCCAGCCGATAGCGCGGTCGCAGGTCCAGTTGATCTGCGCATCGATCGGCTGGTACTTGCTATCCGATTCGTTCTTACCAGCGATCACGATCGGATCGATGATGCCGTCCATCTCAGGGAGCCCCACCTGAAAGCCAAGGTCCATGATCGAGATCCCGTGACTCGTCTCGTTTCGCCACGCGGCTGGCGCCATGTAGTACAGCCGAAGCGCCCGCATCACAGGCACGTTTAATATTTCAAGGTCTCTTACCCCCTGATCCGGATCATCGAAATTGATCCTGAACGATTTTGCAGAGATTACGGAATCCACCACCGTCTCGTTGTTTACGATGTAGAACCTGTTTATATCACCGGTGTCCCTCATGGAGAGCGGGATTACGTTTGTGCCTTTCTCTTCCAGTGTATGGATGAGTTCTGGTACATCCGCCGATCCGACGGATTCAAACCAGTTTGCGAAACCGATCGTCAGGTTATCAGGATTGTACCGGTAGCCGGATCTGGTCTCATTCCCGTACCATTCGAGATACTTAGCCGTATCCAGGAACAACTCTGAAACATCCGGATGAAAGATATATGCTTTTGGAATCGGGATCGGATCCTTTACATCTCCTATCAGCCCGCAGAAAGTAACCTCAAGATACGTCAGCAGCCGTGCGATATTCCCCTCATCATAGTTGTCCCAGTACTGGAGGATAAACGGATGTTCGGAGGTCAGGTTGGCATTCCCGAACTCGCCATCATACCCCTCCGAGTGGATGCAGATGATATCGATCCCGGCAGTGTTTGCGGCTTTGACCGGATCCTCCAGGTTTTTGGCAGCAGTGCCGCCTATGTGTTCGAGGAATACCAGATCATAGCCCCGAAGATCGATTCTGCTCAGGACCTCAGACGGGTGGAGGAGCGTTATATTAAGATTGCTCCTTTCGGCGGTATTTTCGATGAAATCGAGGCGCTCGACCGTGATGAAGATCGCTTCAGGTTTTTTCTCGATGATCTGGGTTGTGATCTCGACCCCCATTACGGCATCGACCGGAGTACTCGTCGCACCGCCGTAATAGAACATGACCACATCGCGGGCATCGCTTGTGCCATCCAGTTCGTACTCGTTTGCACCTCTGTCCGGCTTTGAACTGTTAGGATAGTTCACCCAGTAATGCCAGTAGTTTCCTTCTGCAACATCATTCGATACACCTACGATCGAATCGATGAATAGTGTGCCGTTTGCCGCATAATCAGAGTCGTTGATCGTGAAATCAAAACCTTCGCGCCTTGCGGTTTTGACGAATGCACCAAGTGCGGTGGTACGACTGATCGTGTAGTTTGTGTTGCTGGTATCTGCCGTGACATTCAAAGTCTCGCCCTTAAGGAGCACCGTATTACCTTTCCAGATGCCGAATGCATACAGGTACCCGGTGTCTGACCCTACGAAGAGAGTTCCGTCAGAGACCGACGGTTGTGCCATATTGTAGTTGCCGGGGTCATAACTCCATTTCAAAGTACCATCGTCTGCATCGAAACAATAGATCGTACCCTCTACACTGTTGGCTGCGGTATATACCATGCCACCTGCAACGACTGGCGATGATCGACATGCACCTTCAAGTGTCTGATTCCATATCTCACTTCCATCGGTTGCGTTGATGCAGTTGAGTCTTTTGTCTTTGTCGCCGATGTATATCCTGCCGTTTGATATCGCAGGCGAGGATAACGAGCCATAGAGAGACCTGTTCCAGATCTCATTTCCTGTCGCGATATCGACAGCATACAGCTTCTTCTCACCCCTCCCGGTCGCAAAGTACACGACCCCGTCCTCGACTGTGGGTGTCGTTGATACCTGACTGCCCACGCCAAATGTCCACTCTTCGCTCTGCGTTGCAATATCGACGCAGTTCATCGCGTTTCCGCCGCCAAAGAAGATTCTGCTGCCGTCGGTTGTAGCCGACATGAATATATCAGAGCCTCCTGATGCCGCGTAATCCCATAGTTTATTTCCATCGAAATCGAATGCGTGTAGCTTTCCATCTGAAGAGCTGACCACATATACCGCCCCATCATAAATGAGTGGCGAAGATGCGGCACCAAACCAGCCAGGATTCGATTCGATCGGTTTATTCCAGAGCGTAATTCCGTTTGTGGTATTGATGCAGTACAGGTCACCAGTTGTGGGGTCATCAGGTCCGGGAGCGCCATAAGGTCCGACAGAACCTGCAAACACCCTGTCACCAGCGACTGCCGGCGTCGATACTCCTCCGTTTCCTCCAAGCGAATTATTCCAGATGATGCTTCCATCTGATTTGTCCAGAGAGTATAGCCCAAGTATTTCGCTGTTCTCGGAATCCATGTCGGGCCAATTCGATACGTACACCCGGTCACCAAGAACACTTGCACCACCTCCGATATAGCCACCGCCATTCGGGGAAAGATGCGTCTCCCATAGCCGCATGTTCGCAAGCGGCGCATCCCCACTTGCGTTTCCTGTACGTCCCGGGTCAAGCCCGAACATCGGGTAATCTGCCGCTGCCGGAAGTGCCAGCGCGATCGCCAGAGCCGCTGCAAGCAGCAGACTTGAAATCCGCATGACTTCACCCGCTGATACCACTCTGCAGGATCATCAGCGCATCAAGCGAAGTCACCACGCCATCACAGTTCATATCAGCCGCCTCCAGCCATCCGCCGCGGACTGCTATCTGAAGAGCGATCACCGCATCTGCTGGGGTGATTGTGCCGTCGTGGTTGAGATCACCTCTTTCCGTGATCGTAACCTCAATCTGTATCAGCATGTCAGAGTCCTCTGGTGTTGCACTCATGTCTTCGCCCCAGTACCATGTAACGAGATCGCCATCTTCCAGTTCACATAGATTTGGGCTGGGCGGCTGGGGGTCGTCAGGATAGTTCACCCTGTAAAGCCACCCAGTAGAGCCCGATTCATGCCGATCATTGATCATGGTAAAGCGCAGTGCGTTATAGTCATCGTACCAGTCATCGCTTATCGAGTAGTTGAATCCGCCGGCTTCTGCGGCCATGATGGTCGCATACATCGCGCAGGTGCTATTGATCGTGTACTTCTCGCCGCTATTATCCGCGGTCACATTCACTGTGCCAGGGGTAAGGTCAATACAGCCATTCCAGACCACATTTGGAAGTTCAGGACCGCATACTCTGGTCTGTATCAGCATATCAGAGTTGCCGGGGTTTGTGCCAGTGCCAGAACTATAGGAACTCCAGTACCATGACACGATGTCTCCGTCATCCAGTTCGTAGGAGTCTGCACCGACCGATGTATCCATCTCATCCGGATAGTTCACCCAGTAAGCCCAGCCGTCCCAGCCTGACGCG
>JAYEHR010000110.1:0-30321 GCA_034659615.1 Methanobacteriota archaeon
GGACCTCGAATGTGGCCATTGGTGCCGGAGATGTTGACGTCAACATCCCGCTGGTGTGTGAACCCACGGCTGCCGCCAGTATCACGGTTACAATAAGCATCAGCATGACACCGATGACAGGAGAAGTTGCATTAATATCAATAAAAAACGTTTTTGGTGATTTCATCCTGATTCTTCCAAAAAAAAACGATGAACCCGTTATTACGGGCTCAGCAAAATTGATGTAGAATAAACAGTCTGACCAGTTACTTTGTCTATCACTGTCAATCTGAATGGTGTACCAACCTTGATGGCCATATCTATATTTTCGTCATCAAAGTCTGCAATTGGCTCACCCTGCCAATCAGTATTTATAACAAATGCTACCTTCGCAACATCGCCCGGTCTTAGATAACTGGTCTCGGGTGCGAACGTAACCTGGCTCATGTTCACATATCCAGTGATAAGAGGCGTACCCTTTGCAAGTTCAATTATTGTCTTTGAGTGAGACAGTGTGTCGCCCCCAAGATGATTAAGCTCAATGTATCCATCTGTCTGGGATGCACTTGCACTGAATGTTACCTGTGGTGCACGATCTTGAGTTTCAATACTTGCTGAAAACGAACTCACAGCTGCTGCCAGTATCACGGTCACAACGATCATCAGCATAACACCCAGAACCGGTGTGACACCATCTTCATTTTTCATAATAGATAACTTGAAACTCATTTCACATCACCTCGATATCCTTCTGGAAAATTACCTTCTGGCTTGGAATGTGCATGATCTTAATAGTCACGATGTCACCAGAGGAAACACTACTCCATTCAGAGAACATTACTTCCATTCCAGTGGTTCCCACGTAGTTGCTATACTCATCTGCAGTCATGGCAATTCCTGGTTTTAAGGTATAGTTCCCAAAGTCCTTTGCCATAGAAGCCTCGCTGCCAGTACCAAAGTATTCCGGACCGTTCCAATATGGAGTTGTCCCATTCCTGTTATACGTGCTTGCACCATAGGTGTAATAGTAATTTGTATTACCACTGCTAGGTAGCACTTCTGTGACGTTTCCACCTGCATCAACAGTAATGATCTTTAAGTCTTTTGTTTTTATAGAATCCCCAGTTACTTCTTTTATTGTAAGATACGAAAATGGGTAAGCTGGTCCCATGTCACCAATCGCATTCTTCTGGACACTGACGTCAAACACTGCCGTTGGCGCGACTGTTGTCGTTGTCATCATCCCACTACTGTACGAACTCACAGCTGCCGCCAGTATCACGGTCACAACGACCATCAGCATGATCCCGATGACCGGAGAGGTAGCTTTGGAGTTATTGAAAATGTTTTTTGGATCGTTCATCATATTACCACCTATTTCATTTTACACTGCACATTGCAGTTAGAAATTATGTGTAGATACAATACACAAACTAACGATATATAAATCCACGTTTTTGGGTGCTATGTGTTAGCCGTTGAGATACTATAACCGCGGCTGCCTCAATAGCATCACAACTATAATGAGGATGATCACTGCACGGTGTATTAATCAGAACATATACAAATAAGGCAAATGTGTATACAGTAATGCAGGATAATTACCACCACAGCTAACAAACATAATCCGGAACATAAGCTTTTTATAATGCAATCTTGTTTGATAATAAATCTATAACAATAATCAGGGGAAAACATGTTCACAAGATATTACCTTATGATGTTTGTGCTTTTGGTGGCAGTTACAGGCAATGCATCTGCCATAGTATCGGAACCAGTCGAATATCCACTGACTATAACTGACAACTTCAACTATACCGTGATCATCGATGAGAAACCCCAGCGGATCGTCTCCACCATGAAGAGCAACACCGAATTACTGTTCGCCGTGGGTGCTGGCGACGATGTTGTGGGAGGAACGATGCACGATGACTATCCTCCGGAAGTGGAGAATCTCACAAGGGTCGGAGGTTACACGAACCTTAATTATGAATCCATCGTGGACCTTGAGCCTGATCTTGTGCTTGCTGAAGAAGGCAATGGCGAGGAAGCAGTGAACATGATGAAAGATCTAGGGCTTAACGTTGTGGTACTGAATGCCTACACCATTGATGACATTATGGAAAACATCGAACTGGTCGGACGGATCACTGACAACGAGAACAATGCTCTGGCGATCACCGCTGATATGCGACAACGGATAGGAAATGTCAATCAGATGACCGATGGCCTGCCAGATGAGGTCCGCCCCCGCGTACTCTACATCGTATGGGACGATCCCATGTATGGAGCAGGAGCGGATACCTATCCCAGTGACCTGGTCCACATGGCAGGCGGTGTGAACATCGTGAAGGTCGATGGATGGCCTGTGATCAGTCTGGAGGATACCATTGCCAGCAATCCCCAGATCATTATCTGCTCCAGTATGGGAAACCGTTCATATACCATTATGGAATCGATCAATAATAACGAGGTCCTGGCCCAGACCGATGCCGTAAAGAACAACAGGGTCTATGCAATTGCCAATCCTGGTACCATCGAGATCTCCGGACCACGGATCGTACAGGGGCTTGAGGAACTGTATACCTATATCCTACCAGTCACCACGGAGAATCAGTTGGTGACTGAAGGAACAGAAGATGAAAGCGATGATACAGCCAGCGTACCCGGATTCGGGATGTTACTCGCAACGATCACATTGTTGGCCGGATACCTGAGGATACGAAAGTGATCAAGTAACATACCCGGGAACATATCATGGAACGACACGGAAAATCCACCATCGTCATACTCGCACTGCTGCTGATCGTCGTGATCGTTACCAACACGGCCATCGGGAGCAGTGACATCTCTCCTCTGGATACCGGTAAGATCATCCTGAATGCCATCATCGAAAAATTGATGATCGATGGCCAGATATCCATTGACAAGATATGGACCGATAGTGCCAGCACTATTATCCTGGACATACGACTGCCCCGGGTGTTGCTTGGTGCACTGGTGGGTGCCGGACTGGCCACCGCCGGTGCTGCCATGCAGGGCCTGCTCAAGAACCCTATGGCTGACCCCTACATCATCGGGATGTCGGCGGGTGCTGCCCTGGGTGCAGCTATCGCCTTTACATTTATGATGCCGGTTCAGCTCATATCCTTCATACTGGCCGCGGCATCCATCTACGTGGTCTATAATATATCCCGGATGGGAGAGAGGGTCCCGACCGAGACTCTCCTGCTGGCCGGTATTGCGGTGGGATTCTTCCTATCGGCCATAACGTCGTTCATCGTATTTCTCTCCCAGTCACCCCACCAGATCATCTACTGGATGATGGGAGGACTCTGGACCGCAAGCTGGGCCAAGGTCAAGATCACATTTGTAATGATCCTTATTGGCGTATTCATGCTGTACCGCCAGTCATGGAACCTGAACGTGATGCTGCTCGGTGAGGAGCAGGCACAGTGCATGGGTGTGGATATCGAGAGGGTCAAACAGTGGGTACTGATATTCTCATCCCTGGTCACCGCCGCAGCGGTCTCGGTCAGTGGTATTATAGGATTCGTGGGCCTCATCATTCCCCATATCATGCGTATCATCGTTGGTCCGGACCATCGCATACTGCTCCCCACATCCACCCTCATGGGAGCCATCTTTCTGGTCTTTTCAGATACCATTGCCAGGACCATACTGGATTCAACAGACCTGCCGGTAGGCGTGGTCACCGCTTTCTTCGGCGCACCGTTCTTCATCTACCTGCTGAGAAAAAGGAGGCAGAGCCTGAATGCTTGAAGTCCGTGACCTCAGTGTTAGCTATGGCAAACACCCGGTACTGGCCAACATCAACCTGACCGCTGAAAAGGGAGAGGTCCTGGGTATCATCGGGCCCAATGGTTCAGGTAAGACCACACTGGCCAAGACCATCAACCGTCTGCTCAAACCCACCTCCGGCGAAGTACTGATCGATGGGAAGGATGTGCGCCAGATGAAAAGCGTAGAAATAGCAAAGCATATCGCAGTGGTCTCCCAGGTCTTTTCCATCAATTTCGAGTTCACAGTGGAGGACATCGTGCTCATGGGCCGTACTCCATACATCAAAAGTGCAGAGACGCCTGAAGATCTTAAGATCGTGGAAGATGCCATGGAGAAGACGCACACGGCCTTCCTGAAAGGGCGGCTGGTCACACAACTCAGTGGTGGGGAACTTCAGCGAGTGGTCATCGCCAGGGCCCTGGCACAGCAGCCGGACATACTGCTACTGGATGAACCGACATCCCATCTGGACATCACCAACCAGATCGACATACTCAATCTCGTGAAACAGGAATCCAGAAAAGGCATGACCGTCATTGCAGTCGTGCATGACCTGAACCTGGCAGCCTATTACTGTGACAAGATCTGCCTGATCAGGGACGGGAAACTGGAATCCCTTGGCACGCCGAGCGAGGTGCTCACCTCTGACAACATACACAGGGTATACAACCTTCCCGTGGAAGTCATCACCAATGAGATCACGAACTCCCTGTACGTGATACCGTGTCTGGAACCACTACCCTGATATTTCCGATCCTCAGCGTCTTAATCTTTTGTGCCCCGATATATCTCAAGCTGCCGTAAGAACGTGGCTGAGGACACTGTATCCCCAAGTCCGACTGTGGATATTGGATCGTCGCAGATCAGCGTCGGGACAATGCACACCAGACGATCGTCAACATACCCGGCAACACCCCTCCCATACTCGCTGCCACATATGGACCGGGCTACCTGCTTTACCTGTGCTCTTCCTGCATCGCTCTCCGTGAGGGACGCTGTGGTCTGCTCCACCTTATCCCGGCTCTCCAACTTCCCGGTCGCTGCGAATACAGCCGCGCACTTGATCCCGAACTCCATCCCCTCGATCTCACCTGCCGGGTCCCATTGATCCCCCCGACAGACCGAGACGATGAACTCTCTTGTATGCACGATCATCTTGGTAAGATATGAACGTAAAGTACACCCTATCGCTGCCCTGACAATATCCATGGCATTCATCCGCTTAATACCAGGTGTATCACAGTCATACATATCCGCAAGCACGGACAGCTCGTCCTCGTTCATTCCGATGCTGTCCACGTTGTCCGACAGTCCGGAGAACACGGTCTCAGCGATCTTTGCGGTTGAGAAATGCCCCAGTTCCGCATGGATCATCATGTCCGGGTTCAGGTGCTTCCATTCTCGTAACTGTTCCAGCACCCGGCCAAGTTTATTCCCATATCCTGAACCATCAGGGTATTGTTCCTGAAGCATGTGGAATCCTGAGACCAGTGCCCCATCCATCTCCCAGATATGTTCAAGAGCGTATGTCTCAAAATCCTCAGCAATGGCAAGTTCTGGATTCGCCTGGTCATAGGTCGCAATGAAGCGGTTCTCCCGTGGGACCGTGAGCTGTGAGCCGTTGAACAAAAACGTGTCCCCTTTCTTGAAATCGAATACAAAATGTATGGGTTCGTCCCCACCGTCGCGATCCCCGACATTACCAATAGAAGACGGTTCCGCATGCACCCCCCCATATCCAGGAACGAATATGGACCCTCCATAGAACAGGGCTATCTGTGCCCTGGATGGACTCACAACGTTGGGAACCACCTGAGAAGCACCGATCTGGGACAGGACATTTGCCATGATTCCCATGTTGCCGCCCATTCGTATCCGTGCCCTCTCAAAGAACCTTGATCTCAGGTCATGGAACACCTCCTCATTATGAATAAACCATTCCGCACCTGAGCCATCCTTCATGCAGAGAACGAGACCCGCAAGGAAATCCTCCATTGAATCGATCACGTCTGGAGGGGCCTGCATGCTCTCAAGTATTGCCGTCGCATCGTGATGCGCAAGCATCCCCACAAGTTCATCTGTATCTATCCGCTGCACCGCATCGATATTCACATTATATCCACAGAGCACTTTCATCCAGAACCCTCATTTCATCTTTGCAAGCAGGGCCACGAACGCTGAGGCAGATATAGCATCACCGATACCCACCGTAGCCACAGGATCCCTGGCAACTTTTGTGGGGATCACGATCAGATCGTGAACTGGGGTGCTCACACAGCCATTGTCAAAATCATCCATGGAACAGACGCCACGCCTGACAAGGTATTTCCCAAGGATCTCAAGTTCCCCATACCCTACCTCCCATACAGGTACATCCAGCCCTACAGTCGTATCATCAAAACTATTAATATTGCCAATGGTTGCCTTTGCTGCAGCCGTGATCGAAGCAAAGAGCAGTGCACTCCGGTGATCTTCCACACTGACCGAACAATCCTTCGATGCCACACAGATATAAAATCCCAGAGAATGTACGTGTACCCTGTTGAGCTTGAGGTCGTGGAGCAAACGAACGGCTCCCTCATAAAGAGCAATGATACCGTTCTCACCTTTATTGATCACTGAATATGCCAGTTCCTCATGGCCCAGGACGTTGAGCGCATTCGCAACCTCCACTGTATCAAGACCCAGGGAATTTACATGTCTGCGCACAATGTCCTTCAGTATCGCTTTCCGTATGACCTTGTTCTGTATCGATGTGAACTCAACATGGACTTGGATATCAGGATTGCCTTCCCTGAGACGTTCTATGACGTTCACAGCTCGTTCCACATATTCGTGATACGTACTGCCATCCTCATATTCCTCTTTGATCATCTGATAACCCGCAAGGATGGCACCATTGATCTTCTGCTGTATCGTAGGCAGCTGATCATACAACTGCCGATCCATGTCGATACGTAACCAGGGGGGACGTGAGGATATGATCAGGCGGTTGTCCCTTGGGACCTTGATATGGTCGCCTCCGAACCTGAACTCAAGGCCTTTCGAGAACTCGAGTATCCAGTTCACCTTGGATTTGAATTTGGAATTATAAGCCTCTGTGGGATGCTTGAGCAACAGCTTCCCTTCACTGATCACAGGATGCAGTAGATTATCAGATTTGACGAAATAGTCGGCCTGTTCCCTTGACAAAGCAGGCACATAAGTGATAACGTTCTTTATACCCATGTTTGCAAGCAGGTTGGAAATGATACCTGCCTGTCCGCCCATATGCGCAGAATCAAATACCAGGTTGTCGGTCAGCCACTCGTGGGTAGCTGGGGTGTATGTGGGTACCTCCGCAGCCTTACCGTCACGCATCGCTATGACCAAACGTGCCAGAAGATCGGATGGCGTATCGATCTGCCGTGGGTAATCAAATACCTTCCGCTGGACCTCTTCGAGATCAACCGCCCTGAGCAAACGGGAAATGTCTTTATCCCCGATATGTTTGATCGCATCAATATTGGTATTGTATGCTACAAAAACGCCCCTCACATTACCAATGGACCCTTTCACATCAGAATATGCCTCTAAGTACTTCCGCTCCCACTCTTCAATATCCATCGATCATACCCCATAGTTCATACATAAGCATAGTACGTATTAGTATATATTTAGTCATAATCGTGCTGTCGTCATGCCATTATCACGTAGTATATTCAGCATTGATCCTTACATAATCGTATGTCAGATCACAACCCCACGCCAACGCGTCACCATCCCCAAGATCAAGATCAACCATGATGACGACCTTGTCGCTGTCCATGATCGTCCCAAGACGCTCAAGGGTCTGTGCATCCTCTGCAACGATCGTGCCATTGTCCACCAACCGCACAGTATCATCACCATTCGAGAATGCCAGTGACAGCCCATCCTGATCCACATCTGCGCCGGAATAACCCACCGCAGCCATCACCCGACCCCAGTTGGGATCCCTGCCGAACACCGCTGATTTAACCAGCGGAGAGCGGACCACTGCCTTTGCAATGATACGTGCATCGTGGATGGTACGGGCACCCTGGACCCGGGTCTCGATCAACTTCGTGGCGCCTTCCCCATCCCCGGCAACCTGCCTGGCCAGACCCATCAGTACCCGATCAAGACCCTGCTGGAACTGTTCGATCTCAGGCTTAATGCCTGATGCACCGGTAGCGGTCAACAGCACCATATCGTTCGTGCTCGTATCGCCATCCACCACGACCATGTTAAAACTTCGGTCCACGCTCTTGTGCAGACAGGCATCCAGCACGTCAGCCGGAAGCGATGCATCCGTATAAATAAAACCTAGCATGGTCCCCATGTTCGGTTCGATCATGCCGGAACCCTTGGCGATCCCTCCGATACGTACGCCATTATCAAGTTCGACAACCGAGACCTTTTCCACCGTATCCGTGGTCATTATCGCACGGGCTGCCATCTTGCCACCCTTGGCAGTATCTGTCAAACAATCGACAACCTTGCGTACATGATCCTCCAACCACCCCATATCAAGGCTACGGCCGATCACACCGGTGGATGCCACCGCCACCAGGCCCTCATCAATTCCGAGTTTGTCGGCGACCATACGGCACATCTGCCTGGCATCAGCGATCCCTTCCTCTCCAGTGAACGCATTGGCATTACCACTATTTGCAATGACCGCAGCCAGTTGTTTCGAGTGTTTGATCTTTTCCCGTGTGACGATCAGGGGTGCTGCAATGACCTTATTACGTGTGTACACCCCTGCAGCCGATCCTTTCGCAACGATCAGTGCAAGTCCCATCTTTGACGGTTTGATACCTGCCGCCTGTACACCCCTTACAGCACATATTCCCCCGGCTATCGTTTTTATACCGTACCTCGATCCTATCGATCTCATATAGTCCCTCAATTCAGGCACTTGCAATCCCGCGTATGATATCGCCACGTGTGACAACGCCCACCAACTGGCCATTGTCAACCACGGGCAACCTGTGGACCTTGCGCTTTGACATAATTTCAGATGCATCCTCGATGGAATCCTCCGAGGAGATGACAGACACATCCTTTTTCATGATATCACTGACCGGTCTTGAACCTATGTCCGTGAGCATCTTCTTCGTATCCTCCCAGCTGATCAGTTCGCGTATAGGGATCTCGATCACTTCAAAGGGACTGGGTAACCACAGATCCCCATGTTGCGGAAGTTCGAGCAGTTTCAACAGGTCTGCCTCTGACACAACACCCACGACCACATCATTTTTCACCACAGGAACACCACTGATATCGTGTTCCTTGAGCAACTGGGCCGTACTGCTGATCGTAGCGTTCGGACTGCAATATACCACATTCGAGTTCATTATTTCCTTTACTTTCATACGTTCACCCGCCAGTTAAATATCATGGTGCAAGACCCGGCATCCATAGACCTGTGGTCTCGTCGAACCCACACATCAGGTTCATGTTCTGTATCGCCTGACCAGAAGCACCTTTTACAAGATTATCTATCGCTGATATCACAACAACACGCCTGTTGCGTTCATCCACTTCAAATCCAATATCACAGAAATTCGAACCTCTTACCGCACCCAGGGACGGTACACCGTCCACGATCCTGATGAAGGGGCTCCCGCGGTAGAAATCCATATAACACGATCGTACCTCATCAATACTGAGCTCATCTCTGGTGAATAGGTGTGCCGTGGTCAGTATCCCTCGTATGGAAGGTACCACATGAGGTGTGAAATTGATGTTCTCAAGTCTCCCGTCCAGTCGATGCAGTTCCTGATAGATCTCTGCCCGATGTCTGTGCGTGGTCAGCTTGTAGGGTTGGACATTCTCCGCCATATTCGGATAATGGGATGCCTGAGAGGGATCGATGCCGGCACCCGTGATCCCTGATTTGGAATCAAATATCGCAAGATCGATCATACCAACATCTGCCAGCGGTGCTGCTGAAAGGATAGCACCTGTGGGGTAGCAGCCCGGGTTCGCAACGAAGGATTCATTCGCTACTTCCCTGTGCAATTCCACAAGACCAAAGACCGCATCCCGGCAGTCGCAATGCCTGATCCCGTAGACATTTTCAAAAACATCGCCCCTCAACCGATAATCTGCACTCAGGTCAATGACCTTGGTCTCATCATCAAGGATATCAGGTACAATGTTCATGGCAGTACCATGGGGAACTGCTACGAACACCACATCACAACGCTCCTTGATCTGGGCCGGGTCCGGGTTCTCAAACCTGAGATCCACCAGTCCGGCAAGGTGGCGGTGAATACTGGAGATATATTCCCCTGCGAGCTTCCTTGATGTTGCCAGTTCAAGGTCCACTTTTGGATGAGCCAGAAGCAATCGCATCAGCTCACCACCTGTATAACCCGAACCTCCAACTATTCCTACTTTGATCATTTGGCTCATATCCTTATGTATAGTTCCACTCTTAATTAAAGTTGTTATCCGGTACCATGGTTAACCTTATGAAGACAGATGCTATATTTGGTCATTCCAAGGGTGACATACAACATGAGTAGGGAAACGAAGATATATCTTGCAGCGCCGCTCTTTTCCCAGGCAGAGCGAGCATTCAACGCCAGACTCCGCCAACTCCTCGACAATAGAGGGTTCTGTGTGTACCTCCCTCAGGAGGACTCCGAAGATAATTCATCAAAACGTGATGATCGGGATCAACAGAGGCTTTTTGAGAACAATCGGGATGCTATCGATAAATGCGACATCATCGTCGCGGTCCTTGATGGTGGAAGTGACGTGGACTCCGGAACTGCCTGGGAGATCGGATATGCCTATGCAAAAAGGAAGACCCTGCTAGCCCTTAAGACCGATTTCAGGACACTGGGCTCAGAAGGGATCGTGAACCTGATGATCGAACGCTCGGTGAACGAACTTGAGACCGACGTCGAATCACTGCTGGATGCACTTGAGAAATATAGGTGAGGATCATTCAGTGGTGAATGATCCCTCAATGATCTCTCCGCGTGGAGCACTTTCCTTGAATATCTGCCCCTCGAAACAGTAGACTTCCGCCCCATTTAGCCATGCATCAGGCGGCAGCGCCGCTTTCATGCAGGTATGGTTCAGGAACTCGATAACACTAAAATTGTTCTCCGGTGCCACCTGTGGTAGCAGCAAACCCGAATTGAACCCCATCTTCACAATGAGCCCATGTCTGCCGATCTCGATCGCATCCGGGAGTTCATGTGGCGGCACATCGATCCGCTCGGGCGGGGTCAACACTGTGACCTCCACTGTAATCGTATCCATCTCTGACATCTGGACCGCTGGGAACCTGGGATCGCGGGTTGCCGCCGAAATGGCAGAATCGACGATCGCGTCCTTTAGCGCCGAATCCGGATACGGGTGTCCTATACATCCTCTGAGACCACTGCGTGTGGTCAATGTCACAAAGACCCCACGCTCTTCATTGAACACCCTCGCCAGCCCCCGCGATGAACTCTCGACTCTCTGTTCATCTCTCAGTAACGTTTCGATGGTGTCCCGTGCCAGGGTCACTGCCTGTTTTCCTTCTGATATCGTCAGAATAATATATTCCCCCTTATTACTAATGAACGTACTCACCTATTCGAACGGTATCGTTTCGCAGCATTCTTCAATGCTTCAATGCCCGGCAGGGGATCGCCTGCCAGATAATCGATACATGCCCCTCCACCTGTACTGATGTGGGAGAACTTGTCCTCAAAGCCCATGTTCCGGACCTCTGCGGAGATGTGTCCACCACCTGCGATCGAATACTCGGCATCTGTTGCAGCTTTGATGATCTCAGACGTACCCAACTCGAATCCATCCAGTTCCGACACACCTGCCGGACCGTTGAGCACCACCGTCTTCGCCTCTCCGATCTCACGTGAGTAAGCGACAATGGTCTCAATCCCGATATCATTGATCGCAAGATCGGTGTTCTTTAATTCATCCAACTGCACCTCTTCACGCGTGCCTCCGTTGTTCAGGGCAGCATCCGTAGGCAGGACGATCTTTCCATCGAATTTCTCAAGCACACTCTTTGCCTCAGTGATCAACCCAAGATAACCCTGAGACTCAATGAAATCCATATTCGCCTTTCCTATATCAACACCCGATGCCGCCAGCATAATCGTTGCAACAACACCTGTCACCAGGACCTTGTCCGCAGCTCCATTTGTGAGCACGTTCTCGGCCACTCTCAGG
Source organism: Methanobacteriota archaeon (assembly GCA_034659615.1). GTDB lineage: Archaea > Halobacteriota > Methanosarcinia > Methanosarcinales > Methanosarcinaceae > JAIOTO01. The sequence continues at coordinate 11,989 of JAYEHR010000110.1, forward strand.
GAATCATCCACCTTCACCCCACCCAGGACAAAGATACAGGGACTACCTCCACCCTGAATACCCTTATCAAGGGACGTTATCTCTTTCTCCATAACCCTTCCAGCCCCGCTCGGTAGGACCTCAGTGAAACCCGTCAGGGATAGATGGGATCGATGGGATACAGCGAATGCATCGTTCAGGAAGAGGTCTGCGTGAGGGGCAAGCCTCCTGACCATATGGGTATACATGTGCTCGGACGAGGGCCTTGACAGGGTCTCCTCTGAATAGAAACGCACGTTCTCAAGCAGGACGACATCTCCATTCTCCATCGCAGAAATGGCCGATCGTGCATGTGTGCCAAATATATCATCCACATATTTTACAGGCCGACCAAGGTAACGGGACATGCGTCTTGCATGCGGTTGCATCGTCGTAAAATCACTTTTTCCCGCCCTACTTTGGTGAGCAAGCAGGACGACCCTGGCATCCTCCAGATCCTTCAGTGTCGGGATATGGCTAATGATCCTCATATCATCGAGTATGTTCCCATGCGGATCCATCGGCGTATTGATGTCAACACGCACCAGAACAGTCCTATTCTCAACATCAAAGTCATCGATCGTAAGATAATCTTTTGTAGTCACGGTATACATCACCAGTATAACTTAGCATAGGAGTATATTCAATTCTTACAATTATGGGTAAACTCATCTATATATTAATCTATATTAGACTTATCCATCAGTCTGTGTCAATATCCATTACACTGATCAATTTATCCACATCAACGTTGTCCTTTATCAGTTCGACCATTCGATCCAGCTTGACACTCTGCTTGATCCTCGCGTGGCCGATCAGCCGTTCCATGCGCTCGATGGTTGACATCGTATCTCCACGCACAAGTATAATGGGGATATTTGCCTCCTCGGCACTACCCAATACAGCCTCGCTGGGACGCAGGTTTCCGGTCAGTACAAGGCACCTGATCCTGGCCTCAATGGCTGCCATCTGAATATCCGACCGGTCCCCTCCCGTGATCACCACACTATTGGGCGTCCGTCTGAAATATTTGATCGCGGAATTGACCTCCATGGCTCCCACCAGATAATGTTCCACCAGTCCCTCAAGTCGATCTGCACCAGCAAGCACATCTGCACGCAGATCCTCTACGATCTCAGATATCGTTACCGACCGTAATGTCGGATCCTGAGGGATCATGCCGAATACGTTGATGCCTCTCTTTTCCAGGAAGGGTACTACCATTTCTGACACCTGTTCCATCTGACTGGCATCGACCTCATTGAGGATCACTCCCGCAAGCATGTCAGGATCGGGCAGGAGTTCGATATCACAGAGGATACGGTCAACTGCAAACACTGAATCATATCGGGTGATCAGCAGGATCTTTGTATCCAGGATGGATGCTATCTGTGGATCTGACAGGTCGTACATCACACCGCTGCCAATTCCACCAGCACCTTCGATCAGCATAACATCCTTTCCTTCTGAGATGGTTGAATAGGCATTCAAAAGGGTCGTATCCAGATCCTTCTTCGCATCGTTCAATGCATCATTGATCAGGTTCTCGGTAAGCAGGATCGGAGTGATGCGACTGCTGGGATCCTTCAGATCGAATATCCTGCGTATCTGCTCGGAGTCCTCATCGCAGAGAACACCATCCACATCGAGTAATAGATTACCTATTGGTTTCATGTATCCCACAGAAAATCCCATATCTCGCAGGATCATACCAATACCTGTACATAACGAGGTCTTTCCGGAATATTTCTCAGACGAACTTATCAATATCGATGTCATGCTAACCATTTCCCAAAGATCGGTTTGATCGTATATATTAACATAATTATTCCTCCCCCAGGGTCAGACGGATATCCATTGCAACACAGCCCATTCCTTCCGGAAGGACCATGAGGGGATTGATCTCGAACTCAAGTATCCGGGGCATATCGGTAACCAGCTGGGATATCCGGCAGATCACATCCACGATCGTATCGATATCATACGATCCCTCCCCCCTGACCCCGGTCAATAGGGGATATGTGTGGATGGATTGGATCATGTCCTTTGCATCTGCTCTGCTAAGCGGGGCTACAGCAAACGATACATCTTTGAGTATCTCAACGTATGTCCCACCCAGTCCGAACATCATCAATGGACCGAACTGCACATCCCTGTTCATACCAATGATCACTTCCCGCCCACCGGACACCATCTTCTGGACCTGTACACCGGTGACCATCGCATCCGGCATATATCGCCGAACGTCCGACATCATTGTATGATAGGCCCGCTCCACATCATCCGCATTCTCCAGATCCAGGCGGACCCCTCCCACATCGGTCTTATGTGATATGTCCGGTGAAAGGATCTTCATGACCACCGGATATCCCATTGATTCACATGCATCCAACGCTTCCTTCAACGTTCTGGCAGTGGCGGTCCCTACAGTGGGAATACCATATGATCGCAAAATGTCGATGGACTCAAGGCCAAGCACCCTACGAGACGATGCAATTGCATCTCCGATCAGGGACGAAACTGTTTGCTTATCCACATCGAACCTCTCAGGTCCGGGATAGGACTGGTTCCGGATCTCATTATAACTGCACAACGCCCCCATACTGGCCACTGCTCGCTCGGGGAATGAATAATTGGGAACCTGGCCATCCACAAGGATACGGATACCTTCCCTCACCCTGCAGCCCCCTACAAAACTGCACAGTACAGGTTTATCCAGGGCACCCGATCTCCCGACCACCACATCAGCAATACCCTTCACATCCGTCATTGCCTGTGGGGAGGTGAGAAGGATCACACCATCCACATTCGGGTCCTCCAGGACCACGTCCAGCGCGTATCCATACAGGTCCGCAGTTGCATCGCCGAGCACATCCACCGGGTTATACATGTTCGCTGCCGGAGGAAGGCGGTCGCGCAGGCGCTGTATCGTGGATTCGTCAAAGGATGCAAGGGACAGGCCTTTCTGGTCACATGCATCCGCCGTGAGGATCCCCAGACCCCCGGCGTTGGTCAGTATTGCGATCCGCTTTCCACGCGGGATCGGCTGGCTGGAGAAGGCCCGTATGTGATCCAGCATATCTTCGATCGAATCTGCGCGGATGACCCCACTCTGCAGGAATGCGGCGGTGTATGCTTCATCTGAACCCGCCAGCGTTCCGGTATGTGAGGATACGGCCCGCGAACCCACTGCGGTCCGACCGGATTTGACGACGATGATGGGTTTGGTGTGGGAGACCTGCCTGGCGATCTCCATGAAACGGGGGCCGTCCTTGACACCTTCAAGATATGCCGCGATCACTGATGTCGTGTCATCGGCCTCAAAATCCAACAGGAAATCGTTCTCTGCAAGATCTGCCTTGTTGCCCAGGCTTACGAACTTTGAGAATCCAATGCCATTGGCATCTGCCCAGTCCAGGGTGGCGGTGCAGATGGCCCCTGACTGGGACATCAGGGCTATATTGCCCTCCTTTGCCATTGATGCCGCAAACGAAGCATTCAGGCCCGAATGGGGATCAATGATCCCAAGACAGTTGGGCCCGACCAGGTGCATTCCATATTCAGCGGCGATCTCTGCACAACGCCGCTCAAGTCTTGCCCCCTCGATACCGGATTCCTTGAACCCTGCCGAGATCACTACCACGTTCCCGACACCGGCATGACCACATTCATCGATCACGTCAGGAACGAACCTGGCGGGCACGACGATCACTGCAAGGTCGACCTTTTGGGGAACCTCCAGTATAGAAGTATAACAGCGAAGTCCCAGGATCTCATCCGCACCGGGATTTATAGGATATATCTCACCCTCATAGCCATTGATCAGATTATCCAGCACAGCGCGCCCGACCTTCCCCCTGGTACGGGAGGCACCGATAACAGCAACTGAATCCGGATCAAAGAGCTTTTCAAGCATAATATTCCAGCACTCCTGTTCATTACAATGAAAGTTACAATTATACATAAGTGTATAGGCAGGGATCGATCCACCCAAAGCCTAATATCAATATAGTGTAGTATGCATAGCGGTGATCCAATGAAGATACTGGGTATATCAGGAAGTCCTAACGAGAACGGAAGCAATGACAAGATCATTGACACAGTGCTCGAGATCGCATCGAAGAGAGGTTTTGAGATCGACCGGGTGCTGCTCTCAAAAGAAACAGTGGCCCCATGTACTGCATGTGGTGCGTGCTATGAGGGTGAGAAATGCACCATTGAGGACGATATGCAGGCGATCTATCCCAAGCTTATCGATGCAGATGCCATCATTGTGTCCTCACCGGTGTATTTCGGAACCATGACCGCACAGCTCAAAGCACTGTTCGACAGGAGCGTGCTCCTCAGGCGCCATGGATTCAAACTGAGCAACAAGCTCGGTGCGGCCATTGCTGTGGGCGGATCCCGCAACGGCGGACAGGAGAAAACGATCCAGGCGATCCATGATTGTATGCATGTTCACGGCATGATCGTTACCGGTGACGGTGGTCACTTTGGCGGTATCGCACGCAAGCCTGCTGAATCCGACGAGGAAGGCATGAAGACGATCAGGGACACTGCCACAAAGGTCTGCGATGTACTTGATATGATGAAATAACAATGATGGAATGGGGAGGATACAGGGATAATCCAGAGACAATTTTGACTTATATTAGTATTCCAGAATTGAATACATTACACCGTAATCATTGCTACAAAGCACAAAAACTCTTCTATTCAGAAGAGTTATCCATTCTTTTTTTCCAAACTTTCATAATTTCAATCATAGGATTCATCCAACCTGTTCAGATTTTCAATCTTTATGAAATAGTACTGATTGTCCCTATCAAAAGCTTCAGGACAGATGTAAGGATCCATTGATAATCGCTCCGTCAAGCCCCATTTTACCAGCAACATCAATAGCCTCTAAAGGATGATGTACTATAGGCTCACCTTTTTGGTTAAAAGAAGTGTTGATCAAACAGGGTACACCGTGTTCTTCCCAGATTTCAGACAATAATTTGTACATCCACTGGTTATCTTTGTCCTTTGACCTGACAACCTGTGCTCTGAGAAGATCGTTTCCATGTTTCACACCCTCAAAACCACTATCATGACCTTCTTCCAGCTCATATGCTCCGAGCATGAAAGATGAAAGTTCACTATTTAGTGCAATATCTTCTAAAACTTCATTTGCCGCAGAATCGCAAAGTATAGGTGCCACTGGCCGATACCATTCTCTTCCTTTGATTACCTCACTCAGGCGCTTTCTAATCATTATAGAATTGCTCAGGGCTATCAGGCTACGATGACCAAGTGCCCTTGGTCCAGCTTCTGCTGATCCATTGCAAACTCCAAGCACATTTCCATCCAATATCATTTTCACTATCTCATCATTGTTTCCATAGTAGTCAGTGATATTCTGGATACCAAAACGATTGAGAAATGGACTGGTAGTTTCAAGTTTCCCATGTTCCAGATACTCAACCCAAGCAGCTGCTCCAAGTGCCAGCCCGGAATCATTTGTAACAGGAGGGATGAATAGTCTCTTGAATCTTCCAGATGTTTACAGACAACGATTTGTAGGTATGTTTAGAGCAGCACCCCCGCTGTAGTAAAGGTTTTCAGCACCGGTCATTTCCTGAAATCTAAAGATCTCTTCAACTATCCTTTCTTCAAAATCCTTTTGAATTGATGCACACAAGTTCATGAAGAATGGTGATCTATTATCATAAGCATTGAAGTTTCTATTCCACCTCTTGTTTAATGTTTCCAGCATATTGGTATCGTCACCTTGAGAACCATGGAACCAATCATTATCTTTTAACCATTGTGACATATCAAGGTCTAGTTTCCCCAATCCGCAATAGCCCATTAATTTACCCGGCAGGGAAAGATGTTGCCATTGCTTTTGATGGAGTATAGCCATTGCAAGAGGATTCACGTTAAAGTTGTTCAACTGTTTTTTTAGAAGATCCCAGGAAGCTTCCAGTAATTCAGGCCTGCTGCCATCCCAATACCAGAAGGAACAGGCTGATCTGGACGCTCCTCCATCAATATGCACAAGAAGGCTGTTTGGCAAAAATTTCCCTACAAATGGAAGCAAGGAAGCAATGTGAGCAAATTCATGACATATTATGCTGGCTTCTGCATCTTTTAGTGTGCCATTTGCGTCGTACCACTTTACTTCAGCCGGGAAAAGAATGTTCTCAATTTCTAATTTAGAGTCCGGCTCGATCCTCAGTGTCCCATCACTGGATATAAAGGAACTTCCTGAAAAGGAATTGGCATTAACGAATCTGACATCTTCATCATAAGGCACATATTTTTCAAGCAATTCATTTATGTAAATTGGCAAACGGTTGTCATGCTTCTGATGAGTATATCTTTCTAACTGGATAGTTGTCAGCACTTTTCCATCTTTCATCAAGGCGATTCCGTGATCATGGGTATATACTGGATGTGTAGAGCAGCCAACATCCTGAATTCCAAAAACACCAATTGTTATCATAGGATCACTTCATGCATGTTTCCATTCCAACAGATGGTGTATTTGTTATCAAATTCTGTCAAAACGATCCCTCCGAGCGGTGGAAGCCATTGTTCCTGAAAATGCTCGTTGCAGTAATGTGAAATAAAAGGCATAAGGATCGCATCATGAGATATGCAAATCCCATCCCCTGTGTTTTCTTCAAGGATGTCAATGAGCCCTTTGAGAAGATACTCACTTCCTTCTCTGGAAGACCTAATACCAGGAAAAATACTCCCTTTTATCAGATCTCTTATCACAACCTCCGCCCCATGATCTATAAATGCCTGAGCAGCTTGATCACCATCGAATACAAACGATCCGGGTGCACCGAGCAGTTCGCAATTCGAAAGAGCTATATTTTTCCCATACCCTGATTCAATTGAATCAATTGTCTGTGTACACCTAGGTAAAGGACTGGTTTTGCACCACTCTATGGAAAACAATTTTAGCTTACTTCCCAGTTCGAATGCTTTTACCCTTCCTTTGTCTGTGATATGAACATCGCTCCCCAGAGTACCCGGAAGCATTTCTTCTCGATCAGTATGCCTGATAAGAAGTAGTTTTTTTTGATCGAACTGCTGGACCTTATCCAATGACTTCAGTAAAGATTCTGGTATGCTTGTCACCTCAATCTCTCCTTTTGGCAAGCACTTCCCCCCGGCTCTTTGCATCAGAATCTTCTTTTTCCATCATTGAAACTAATCCAATCGTGTGAACAATATCACCGTTCTCATCAATGATTCGGAAAATTCCATTTTTGTCAAGCACTCTGGAATGACCATTATAGAATGGCTCCACCATCTCATAACGCTCAGAATAGATAGTTTTGCCCTTCAGATCGATGTGAGTCCATCCATGCTCATCTTTTGCTCGGGCAAATCCTTTGTGGAAAACATCGAGATCAATAAATGAGCTGTTGTGGACCTTTGTACCATCCCTGAATATATGGCATGCTTTTCCTGTATGTTCAAACACGACAGCAATTCCATATCGAAAATCTCCAGCATACCTGCACCTTGATTGATATGCAGGTTTCCCGGATGGCAGTATATGGTAGTAAGCTCCATCCATGTCTCTTACTGTGCAAAAGTCTTCTTGGAAATTACCGACCCATTCAAATCTGGCATCATATAGAGAATTCCCTTCAAGGTCTATATGGTACCAACCATCATTACCCAATACAGCAGCCAGACCTTCATAGAAACCGTATGCTTTGACAAAATCCTTGGCAAACAAATGATTTCCTTCCATGTCAATGTAATAACAACTATTACCATCTTCTACAGGTGCGATCCCCGGCTCATGGAAACTCTGGACATTACTAAATCTCCTGTTATAGAGTGGACTGCCACTTTTCAGGTGATGAGTGCCATCTATAGAAATATACGTCCCGTTGTATCCCATCAGATACCATCTCCTGTAGGTGGAATTCTCATGTTGCAATTCTTGCAGACACCCGTTCTACCAGCTTTCCTGATAAAATCCTGATACTTTTCCGATCTCCAGAGATCCATAAATGGTGTGTCCCTTACGTTACCGAAATATCCGAACTTTTTCCGGAGTTCATCAGGAGCACAGCACACATTGAAAGTTCCATCCCAGGATATCCATGCTTCCTTTCCGGCAAACGGACATTCATATGATTCAGACAACAGTGTACTGTCACTGTCTGTAGGAACTTTTGATACATTTGCCATCTCTATCTTCCCTCTGGCAATTTCTTCCATTTCAACAACAGCATTATTCCATTCGATCCTGCTCTGAACACTGCCTGTGAGGGACTGATCCTCCAACTCCGGCCATGTGATCCATAGATGATGTCCTTTGAATCTATCAGCCTGAAGGTCAATAGCAAGCTGAAGGAGACATTTCAGGTCATTGAGATTCTGTTTCATAAAAGTGACTTGGAATGTAATGGTTGGATGGTTGATGCCTTTAGCACGAACCTCATCCCTGATATCAAGCAAAGTTTTGATGTTCTTAAGGAGTTGAAGATGGTCGATCCCCTTCATTATGCTTTCATTTATGTTAGGGGTGGAGCCATTGATAGAGACCTTAATGTCACTTGCCAGAGGCAATATCTGCTGACCCCATTTCTCGACACTGCGGATTGGAAATGTACCATTTGTTGTGAGATTGATCTTCAGGTTATGCTTATCTGCCATTTCAAGCAAAGTATCAAAATGCTGGTAAAGGAGAGGTTCGCCCATGGTACTGGGTATAATCTCCTTGAGACCATGAGAAGATGCGCTTGAAATCACTTCGGAAATGATGTTAGGATCCATTGTTCTGATCCCGGGTCTTTTCTCCTTTCTGTATTCGCTGTGCTCTTCGCACATAATGCAATGGATGTTGCATGAATCAGGGTTTGTATCGAAGGTGATCCTCCACGGTCCTTCATTCATATTCCAAGCACCTCCCTGTAGATTTGTTGAATGAACCGGGCATCGTCCTGAATAGAACGAACTTTTGCATCACTCACATCAAGGTCATTTAGTATCTCCGGATCGTCTTCGATCCTTTTCATTACCTCTTTCAAAGCATCTTTATCCCCAACTTCGAAAGTAAAACCTTCAACACCATCCTCTACAAGTTCTGCCATTCCTCCTATATTTGAAGTGATCACAGGTACGCCGGCAATGAATGCCTCCTGAATTACCAGTGGAGAATTTTCGTACCAGATGGAAGGAACTATCAGGACATCAATCTTCTCCAGAACAGCATTGATTTCCCAGTTATCAAAAGCACCATCGAAAAACACCCTTTCAGTTCCGTACCTTTCGAGGAATGTACCCTGTCCCCCAATAGAGCCAAAGATGTGGAGTTCGCTCCTGTCAAGGTTCCTGAAAGCCTCAAGTAATATCTTAATGCCTTTCACAGGAATTACCCTCCCCATGAAGCCAAAAGATATCTTTGAATCACTGTTATAGGTCTTTTCTTTTGATCGAATTATGTCCTTATTGAATCCATATTTAGAGAAAACAAGTTTGTTCTCGTCCACACCATTGTCCCGATAAAAATCCATAAGGAACTTTGAGGGGGAAAGTAAGCGATCAATGTGCGAGATAGCTCCACCCATATGGTTTCTATATGCCTTTACATCCTCAATATCCCATTTCTCTTTGAAGGTATGTCTTACGCATTCAAGGCAATTTTCATCAGAAGGAGCTGAGCATATCTGCAGGTCTGGTTTGATCAACTGTCCCCGGTAACACTTCAACCAGAAATCATGCAATGTATAGACCACAGAACATCTTTTTTTCTTTGCGATTTCCGGAAAATTGGTTGAAAGGTGAGACAGGTGGCCAATGTGAACAATATCGGGTTTTGTTTCTTCAAGGAGGTCTTCGAATATCGCATCCATCTGTGGATCAAGGTATTTGTCAGTAAGTGTATAGTCCCTCTGTGGTTTGTTTACACGATGGATCTTTAGACCATGATACTCTTCATCAAAGCGTGTATACGGATCTTCATATGGATTCTCGATTCTTGTAAAGACCGACACTTCATTATCCTTTTTAAGTTCCTGACAGAGGTTGTATGTATAGACCTCAGAACCTGCCATGTAGTAAGGCGGAAACCCGTGAATAACCATAAGGATTCTCAAAGTGCGAACACCTCCCTGAAGAGATCAATGGTCATTGGAATTCCTTTTTCCGGAGTAATATCCGCTTTGAAATTTAGTTTCCTGATAGCTTTTGAAGGTTCACCTACGAATTTATCTACATCATAGTTCCTGCCTTCCTTTTCAACTATCTGGACATCCTGTCCGATGTGGTCGGAGATTATATCGGCAACTTCCTGCAAGGTGGTTCCATTCCCTGTCAGCAGGTGAAAATCGTCATGAAGGGGACACCCATTTCCAAGATATTTCATTGATTTAAAAATACCATCCACAGTATCCGATATGTGAGTAAAGTCTATCATCTGTTTTCCACCATGTATTTCCAGTGGCTGTTCTTTTAATGATCTTAAAATGAATCTGGGCATTACTCTATCCATAATATCCCTCTCATTCCCGTAAACATTGGAGAACCTGAGAACAACTGAAGGATTACCTGTTCTAAGAGACCAGTCCCTGACCATTCTCTCTCCTTCAAGTTTTGTTTCACCATAGATATTGATAGGTAGCTTTGGAGCATTTTCAGAGACAGGAATTGCGTCAGATTCACCATACACTTCCCTGCTGCTACCGAATATGAACCAAGGTTTTTGTCCATTGTCTTCAAGACATTGCAGGAGGTTTTGTGTACCGTCAACATTGACCTCTTTACATTTCTGTGGGTTTTTCTGTCCCCATATCACTCTGGAAACGGCTGCCAGATGAACTATACCATCAAAGAAATGTTCTTTCAAAAAATGGTTGAGATCATTTTTGTTTCTGACATCAAGGTTAACTGTTTTTACTGCATCGTCCAAGTGTTTCACATTATCAAGGTCTTCCCTGTGATCAAGACAGTATACCTCTTTTCCCTCTTTGATCGCTCTTTCAACAACAGTGGAACCGATAAATCCGGCTCCACCTGTGACCAGTATTTTTTCATTTTTTGTCATTATTTACTTCCCTCTTAATCAAAGGGATTAAAATCCGAAACATAAAGTCTAATCTTGTCCCTTTCCCTTCCAATAATGAGAATTTCATACTACCAAGAATGAAATCCCATTGTTGCAGAAGATCAAATCTTAGTTCCTTTGGACCATGTCTCCCTCATATTGCAAATACGATCACCTCCAGACAGTTGCCGGATGGAACGATCATGGGTCCCACTTGGGCAAGGTATTTGCAATGACAATAACATTTATTTATTTCCAGCTTAGTGCAAAGTTATTCAATTGTTAAGGATCATTTCCAAACTTTCAGTTGCATGTTCTCCAATCTGGATCATATGGAGCTGTATCCCATACTCCTCAGATATCTCTTTAGCCATCTTTCTTTCAAAATCAAGTTCTTTTTTGATAATATTTAGATCTGCAATCCTTTTCTTTTTAGTATCTCTTTTCCTATGCCTGAGAATGAGTTCCGGGCTTGCATCAAGCAAGATGATATCTGTGTAAAAATCATAGTCCCGATGAGTAAAAATAACGTCTATTTCCCCTGTTTTCAAGTTATAAACAGTAAGATGAGAATCCACAAGTAAGTCCTTTTTCTCCTGTTTCTGACTCTTGTGAAGAATATCTCTGATCTTCAACCGGTATGCATACTTTTTTTCCTCGGGCAAGTATTCAAATTGCGAATAGGTCTCCCCCATCATTTCCTGTAGGATGTCGGAACCCGAAGTAAAGCACATATCGAGGTCTCCTTTGATCGCATCTTTTAACACCGTTGATTTGCCAACTCCCCTTACTCCTGTAAAGCAGATCCTTCTCAAAGGTTCGATATCAGAGATAGCCGGGTCATTCTCTGTTACTTCTAAAAAAGATGAAGGGGATTTACCAGTCATAGTGGCCACCCCTCTCATCATACTTAACTGCATCAACCAGATCAGTAAGTTCCATATGTTCCAGCTCTTCAAAAGGAATAGAAGAACGCTGGTTGTCATTGCTTAACAGTACATTTCCTTTTGGATCGATTATCAAGTAAGAGTTCAACATATCGATGTCTGACTCGAATGCAGGTCTTGAACCATCATCAAGAATCAAACCTCCATTTATGCTCCTGAATTCATCAAAATCTTCCTTGGTGGGAACCAGATACAATGCATCATCATTCTGATATTTCATATGGAGCATCTGAAATACTTTCCATCTGTCAGGACACAGTGATGATATGAATTGTGTCATGTTTTCAGAGAAGTTCATCTTGGTGACCGTAGTATTTATTTTAAGCCTGATACCCATTCTCCGGATCATTTCACAAACATTGCGGATATGTGCAACATGATTGCCGCCTCCTCTCCCAAGTTCCTTTTCAATATCTTCATCTGCAGAATCTACTGATACACCAATCCAGTCCACATAACTGCTAAATTGCCGGATCTTGTTCTCATCTAATAAAGAGGCATTTGTGACTATACTGACTGTAAATCCCAAATCCTTTGCCATTTTCAAAAGGTAGTTGAGATCTTTGTATAACAAGGGTTCTCCACCTGCAAAATTGATCTTTTCAATACCTTTGGATTTCAGCGTTTCAAGTATATGCTTAGCTCTTTCAAGGTTTCTGAATTCCCCAGTCATATTCTTGTAGAAGCAGAACTTGCACCTGTAATTACAATTCATGGTCACATGCCAGTTTGCAGACTTGATTTCTATAGGTGATTCAGATTCTCTCTCCACCCATGGTAATCTGGAAAAAGCGAATTGATGAATCGCTCCAACATGATTCAAACAACTAAAATAATTCTCTTCATCCTCCCGACTTGCTCTTTCAAAAGTGCTAGAGCCTATGATTTCATCTCTGCCAGTAACCAGTATTCTATTTTCTCTTATCATTGTTCAAGTCCTCCGATGAGAGGAAAAACAGTCCTTGCCAGATGGAAAATACTAAAACTTTCTATCTATCACTTGATAAGAATGCTCATATAGCAATAGCTAAGCTGACAATTATGCACTTAGAACAGATCGTATCGAAGTTTCTATGGAACATGTCTTCCTCACCTTGCAAGTACTGTCATCTTCAGATTGCCTGAACGGAACGGACATGAATTGTTCCACGAGGATGAAGTATTTGCAAAGTAACATAGTAATTTATGCTATTTATATTTTATCATCTATAATTGGCAGTTTCCACTCAATGTCGGAAATAAGAATCTCTTCAACATTATGTGGTAACTAAATTGATTTACATCTGTCTTTCAAGCGTCATGGAATTCAAAGAACTAATGCAAATCGCAATCGAATGAGCAAAAATACCACATAATAATTAAAGGATTGTACAGGGAGATTATCTATAATTGCGAATATTTACTTGCAGGACGTTAATATTACCCACACGATGTTAATGAGAACCGAAAATTAGTTTACCCTCTTGATTCAACGCAGGATATATCTATTGTCCTATCCACACATTCCTGCTCCTGCAGCGAGCTCAAATAACCTTGCCCAGGAAATAACCCGGAGTTGTATCCGTGATCTCGACCATGCAGTGCTGACCCGGACACAGCCCTTCACTCTGGGGTATCACGACCGGTCTGTATGAATCGGTCCGGGCCATCACACCCCTGACACTGGCATTTTTTGACACGAACACCCTTCCCTTCCATCCGATCATCGTCTTTTTATTCTCCAGTTTGATAGCATCACACAGACGATGGAGTTCGCCTGATCGTTGACCCACGATCCGGGAATCGATGTTGCGATACTCACGTGCCTTTGTGAGAGGACGGGGTGTGTAACGGGAAATGTTGACCTTGTCCGGCTGGTACTGTTCCACCCATTTCAGGGTCTGCTTGAAATCCTCATCCGTCTCGCCCGGGAATGCCACTATGACATCGGTGAACAGGGTCAGGTCATGATACCGTTGCCTGAAGCGATCGATGATATGGTTTACCTCGGATATGGAATGATACCGGTCCATACGGTGAAGCACGGCATCGGAGGCTGATTGTATGGGGAGGTGCACGATCTTATATATCTTGTCGCTCTCAAATACGTCCAGCAGGCTATCCAGGATCGGACGGACCGAGAACGGGTTCATCATCCCCACCCTGACCTTATAATCACCCGGAATTGAGACAATCTTCTCCAGCAGCTCAGGTAGCCGGACATCGCCATCGGTCCCGTACTGGGCATTGTCCTGGGATGTCAGCCAGATCTCCCCACACCCCTCCTCCACAGCTGAACGTATGTCGACCACGATGGAGTCCGCATCGAAGGATCGGAGCTTACCCCTTGCGATCGTTACAATGCAGTAGGCACAATGGTAGTTGCACCCCTGCGATATCTGACAGATATGGATGTTCGGATTGAAACGCTGGCGGGCCATGTTCAAAAAACCGGTCGGCAGGTCATCCATCGTCTGCAGTCGATCATCTGGCATGTCCCCGGTCCGCATCTGCCCGATGGTGTGGAGCATGTCCCCGATATGCCCGATGGAATTCACACCCAGGATGTGAGCATCCGGATTCCTCTGCAGGATCGTATCCAGCTGGACCTGCGGCATGCAACCCGCCACGACCACCTCCACACCCTGCTGGCCAAGCTTATGGATCTGGTGCAGGATCTTCTGCTCCGTGGCCGCCTTGACAGTACAGGTATTGCAGACGACCACCTCGGCATCGGCCTCCTCCACAAGCTCATGCCCCATATTCCGGATGGCTGCCATCATGATCTCTGAGGATGACTGGTTGGCCGAGCAGCCGTACGTGGCGACGTGTACTTTCATCATTATCGTATACAGGCCTGCCCTCACAGATGCAGCGGGGTATCTTCCTTATCACCGATGTAAACCGTGTCTGTGAACTTGACCACCCCCGAACTGCCCAGGGAGATACTGTGCACCCTGGCATCCCCGCCTCCGAAAAGGTTTACCCCTCTCAGGAACTGGCCCGGGGTGACACCTGTTGCCGCAAAGATCACATCCTTGCCGGGCACCAGTTTGTCCAGGTCCAGCACATCATTGATAGTGTCTTCGGTGATACCCATGGTCTTAAGACGGGGCATCTTCTCCTCTGTCTCTGCAGCGATCGCATCGTCCGATTCGTTGTTGGCCACTGAAGGCAGGACCAGTCGGGCAAGGACGTTGCCACCCAGGGTCTTGATGGCAGCGGCGGTGAGGACCGCCTCCCCGGACCCACCGGCACCCATGACCACATGTATGCCGGACCCACGGATAGCCGTTGCCACACCCGGCATCAGGTCTCCGTCTGTGACCAGATTGACCCTGGCACCGGTCTCCCGTATCTCTTTGATCTTCTCAACATGTCGTTCCCGATCCAGGATGACCACCACAAGTTCCTCGATATTCCTCCCCAGAGCCTTTGCTACGATCCCAAGGTTGCGGATCACCGGTGCATCCAGATCGATCCGTTCATCAGGATGCTCTTTTTCATATCGCACGACCTCCGACCCCACGACGATCTTATCCATATAAACATCCGGACCATGGAACAGCCCCCCGGGCTCCGCCATTGCCATCACGGATATTGAACCCGGGAATCCATCGGCTGTGAGGTTCGTCCCCTCCAGAGGGTCCACTGCAATATCAACCTTAAGATCACCTTCGCCGGTACCCACTTCCTCACCGATGTAGAGCATTGGAGCCTCATCCCGCTCACCCTCGCCGATCTTGATGACACCCCTGATATCAAGGATGTTCAGCATCCTGCGCATGGCCTCGACCGATACATGATCAGCGAACATCTTATCCCCACGTCCTATCTGGTATGACGCCGCGATCGCCGCAGCTTCGGTCACATGTATCAATTTGGGCAGCAGTGCTTTCTCGATCGGTCCACAATTGTTCATCATATTCTCAGCAATCTTTGGGTGAGGCATAATATCATCTCCTGGATCTTCTATGTAGTTGTCTAATGATACAGATGTTGTTAGTGATATGGTATGAATACGGTTATCTGGTCACGCCCTGGTTCTATCCTGGGTTAAGATTGGATACAATGTTTAAAAGTGTGTCTGTGCTTTGGATTGACGTGGAATCTAGACACTACCGGCAGTGATGAATGATAGTGGAGGATTGTGTGAGGATCGGATGCAATTGCCGTACTTATAATATGAAATATAGGTATCTCCAAAACGGTAAACTCTTGAAATTTGTTCATGTTTGTGAAGTCATTGATCAAATCCTTTATGCAAAACATCTCTAAATTGTTTTCCAAATTTTGGACTATAATTGGAATAATCAGAACTTGCAAAATGTTTTCCTAAAATGATAATCACATTTTTAAAATTCGTTGCTGGTATATTTCCCTTAATTTGATTAATAACATTTAGGCAAACTGCAAGCTCTTTTCCTTTTATGCCATGACCATACGATGGTTCAAGATGGTCAAATGTAAGATCAAAAGCATTAGATAAAGATGCATTATCGTATATTGCTCCAGTTTCTATTTCACAAGGAATTCCTGTATAATAACACAGGAAATGATGTTCTCCATTATTATCAACAAAAGAAGCAGCTTTTAATGCTTTTTTTACTTCAGTAGCATTAATATTTTTCTTTTGCCCATTAATTTTAACTATTTGTTTACAAGTTGAGCAAAGAACATCATCTCCAGAAAGTGGAATATCTTCTGAAAATTTAGTTTTACAAATATCACAAACATTTTCCATTAATTGAAATCCTCCTTAACTTCTATTAATCTCATTTACTACAATCGTTATTAATAGGTATTTTTTTATATCAATAACATCTACTATATATTATGAGTCTATTGGGTAAAATTGATAGAATAATTGATATTATCCAGGAAGATGGTTCTGTCGAAAAGGGAGATGATTTTGAGAAATACGTTGTAGATCTATTTGACGAACACTATTTTTCGGTTGTAGAGTGGACATCAGATATTTCAAGGAAACATGATCGGGTTGTTGAATCAGATACTAATCCGGATTTATTAATGAGATACAGTCATAAAGATCGAAATGAACGTTTTTGCATAGAGTGCAAATTTCGATCAAATTTGTATCAAAATAAACTCCATTGGTCAAAACCTTATCAACTAAAAAGATATAGAAATTATGCCAGAGAAAGTAACTTACCTTTTTTCGTTGTCATTGGTTTAGGTGGGTATCCATCAGATCCAGAAAGGCTATTCTGTATACCAATTGAAGAAGCGAAATACCCTGCACTTTATCCAAGTGGTTTTGAAAAATTTGAAAGGGATCCTGGAAAGAATTTCTTCTGGAGAAATCGTGAATTGATTTAATTTCTGTCATCAATACATTGGAAGTTAGATAGAATGACTGGAAAAGATATTACGCAATTAATTGTCAAAAATTCAAAAATAAAATCTACACTTATGCTAGTTTTACTATGTGGTGTACTAAATATAAGTACAGATCTAAGTGTTGGTTTGGTTCCTGGAGCAGGAGATGTTGCTAATTCTTTTATTGACACAATACTTCTTATTGTTCAGGTAGGGTCAATTGCTTACTTAAAATCTAATGGAATTGAGTATACTCCGAATGAATAAATTTTGGGCATATATGAATTTACAGCAAAATAGGGACACTACCCATAAAATGATACCAAATACAATAATTAATGATGATTTCATAGCAAAATGGCATCCCCTGTATGATAAATCAGATGTGGGGGGGTGACTATATCGATTATGGGAAAATTATCAAAAGTGTTTCATACGATGTTTCAACACAGCATACGCTTTCAAAATCTACATTCTATGATATTATTAATTGGAAATCGGCACGAACTAAGGGTAAGCTAAGAAGCGACTACAATTATTATGCAGACGCTATCAGGAACGTTTTGGCAGCTCCAGAACATCAAAGGGTATCAATGTTGGTTGAATTACAAGGTATCGGAGTTGCAATTGGATCAACAATTCTACATTTCATTTATCCAGAGATATTTCCTATCATGGATGTCAGAGTAATTAATGTTCTGCGCAATTTTGGATACCTCAAAGCGAGAGTGCAGAGCATAAGCAACTACAAAAAGTATCATAAAATCATTCTGGGCATCGAGGGCCAGTCAAAATATTCTCTGCGGGAAATTGACAGGGCATTGTTTGCTTACGATAAAATCGAGTTGAATCGGCACAAACCATAATTAGACACGTCACGAATGTGCGCCCGTTTTAAATGGTGCGGGGGTACAGGTAACTTGTAAAAATGCCACTATTCTAAAAATTTTGGTAGCTTCTGAGTTCGAATCTGACCCCTCGCAC
>JAYEHR010000111.1:0-8325 GCA_034659615.1 Methanobacteriota archaeon
TTTTTTGAACTTTTCGTATTTGTTCATTATAGGCCTCCTCAATGGACAAGTTGGGGGTATTGCAACCAATTGGTTACCATCCTGATTGTTCCAATAACTTTAAGACATTTAACGATAACCCAGTTTTGATGAAAATATTACTCCCCATCGATGGTTCAGCCTACTCAAAGAATGCTGCAAAGGTTGCGGGAAAGATCGCAAAGGAACACAATTCACATATCATTGTCCTTCATGTGGTCGGTGACCGGGGCCTTGGCAGGAAGACATGGAGGAAGGAGGGAGCTGAACACGTCAACAATCTCATTATCAACATACTGCTCGAGATTGGGTGTGATGTCTCAGACATAACGTCCATGGTCGAAGGGGGGAATGCAGCAGAAATGATCGTGAAGGCCGCAAAGGAACACGACGTTGATAGGATAATCATGGGCACCCAGGGAAGGACTGGCATCAAGAAGATCGTGGGGTCTGTTACACAAAAGGTCCTGCAACTATCAGACATCCTTGTTCTTGTGGTACCGCCAGATTATCGAGGCTGACCTAAGGTTTAACATTTCGAAAATCCTCTAACGATGATCCTCTCCCGAAGATCTCCTGTATCTGTTTCTTACCGGTAATGACATCATCAAGGGAGAACACTTCCAGATTATAGATACCGTCATACCCCACCAGCTCGGACAGTACTGAATAATCGACAGATCCATGCCCTGGTGCCATGTGCACATCTCCCGAATAATCGGAGGTCCACTGCCCATTGTTATCATGCAGATGAACATGGACCACCTCATCTGCAATGCTTTTCGCAAAATGCCGCAGCGATACAGGATCACCGCGCATGGTGAGGTTGGCATGACCCACATCAAAGGTGATCCCAAGGTGCGGCGAATCCACCTCGTGGACGGCCTTCAACAGTTCCCCGGCATTGCAGCACAGGTTCCCGGGGTCTGTACCTTCCTTATTCTCAAGGCCCAGCATGACATCCCTCTCGGAGGCGAATGCAGCAAGTCTGCGAAGGTTTTCCACCATCTTCCTGAACGAATGTTCCCGATCCTGCTGTATCCTGCCAGGGTGGATGACAACAGCAGCAGAACCCAGTAGGGATGCCAGTTCGATGGACTCCTCCATCAAACGGAAATGAGAGCGTCCCATGTCGGCGGTATCCAAGACCAGACCTTTTGGATATGTATCAACATCAGCATAATAGGGAGCATGGATAGAAGTGGTAAGATCGCAGGTCGATAGTTCGTCCAGGATACACTCCAATCGATCCTGCTGCAGTTGATTCCCTTCATACACCCCCAGTTTGGGAATATAGAGTTCAACAGAATGGACATGGGATTCAAGTTCTCCCATGGTCGCGGCAAACGAGGAAGCTCCGAGTAGCATGAATTATAAAGGGAATTAAGGGATAGATAATTGTATTGGTTGCTGGAAGTATGCAAAAGACAATGTTCTGCAAACAATTTAGAGCAATGGGGGATTGGGATTGGATACCTGTCCATAACAATCAAATCCGAAAGCTTTATGAATGATTTCATGTAATGGAGACCATCTTACGTTAGTCTATGTTATAATCATACACAATGTAGCAGAATACAGGAGAAAGTACTCCTCTGCACTACATAGATAATGACACAATTAACAGATAAAGGAGGATATAAAACAGATGGAACCACTCATAGGCATGGGTGTGTTAGCCCTGATGGGCGCCGCGGCAACGGTCGCTGGTGCATCAGAGGATCTTGAATCTGATGTCGGATCACAGAGTAATCCGAACTCCCAGGTACAGCTAGCACCCCAGATGATGTATCCACATCGGATATACAACAAAGCAATTTCAGGTGAACCACCATCCAACGCATTGATGTGTGCGATCGGTGGGACCGTGACCTCAGTATTGATGACTGCATTCAGCATGTCAATACTTTTTGCAATTGCCATCGGTGCTCTCGTCGCCGCTGTGGTACACGGAAGTTACTGTGTGAGCTCATATATGGGCAGAACTGCGAGTCAGAAACGTTACAAACAACCGATATATCTTGATATCATACGATCACATGTACCGGTCATGATGGGATATTCATATATCACCACATTCTGTATCGTTGCCATAGCATATATGATGACTGCGATCCTTGCTCATCCTTTCCCACTAACACTTCTGGCATTTATATGGGGAATCACCATAGGTGCGATCGGTTCATCGACCGGGGATGTTCACTATGGTGCAGAACGTGAGTTCCAGAACGTGGAATTCGGATCAGGCCTCAATGCTGCCAATTCCGGTAACATTGTCAGGCGTGCAGAATCTGGTCTCAGGAACGGTATAGACAACTCCTGGTACTGTGCCAAGTTCGGAGGACCTGTTACCGGAATTGCTTTCGGTATGACAGTATTCCTGAGCGGATGGGTCACCACTGTCTTCGATGCATCGATCAGCACTGCGGTAGGATGGATGTCAGTCGTTGCTGGAGTGGTCATTATACTTCTCCTGATAATCTGGAACCGAAGGATAGAGGTCTCAGCACGTAATGCATATGGACCATACAAAGAAGAGGAAGAGGTGGCTGCATGATCGACATAGCAGGAATTCTGGCAGCTAATATATTATACATAGTATTGATCACTCTCGGCGGAATGCTGATCTCATGGAGTGTTCACTTTGTACCTGTGGGCGGCGCTCCCGCAGCTATGGCACAGGCAACCGGTATTGGAACCGGCACAGTGCAGCTTGCGGCCGGGGCAGGTCTAACAGGACTTGTGACAGCTGGAGCCATGATGAACATGACCGATAGCATAGCGCTGGTCGTTGCATCCGGAGCTGTGGGTGCCATGATCATGATCGGAGTGACCATGATCGTTGGTACATGGGTCTACGTATATGGAGTTGGTGTCCCACCAGCATCCGCAAAAGTGGACTATGATCCCATCACTAAAGACAGACAGGATATCTATGTTTCACAGGGTACAGAAGGACATGGCCTGCCAACCGTTTCATTTGTGAGCGGCATCATTGGTGGAGCCCTCGGTGGACTGGGTGGTGCACTGATCTATTATTCACTGATGAGCACGAGTACAGGACTGACAGACACGAACCTTGTGGGACTGGCCAGTATCTTTGCGGTCGGTATCTTCTTCGTGAATGCAGTTATTCCTTCATACAACATCGGAGGTACGATCGAAGGTTTCCATGATCCTAAGTTCAAGAAATGGCCAAAGGCCGTACAAGCATCATTTGTTGCAACCTTCCTCTGCGCGCTCGTAGGTGTCCTGACTATAGGAGGTCTATAATATGTCCGATGTTGAGGAAATTCCACAGAACAAATTGATCGTTTTCGGCGTTGTCGGAGGATTGGTCGCTGTATACCTGGGCTATTTCCTGGTGAACATAGCAGGATCTGCCTTCGCGTTCATTGGTGCCCTGGGTACCATCTGCGCCATTGTATGGGGAAGCTCAGCTGTTAGACGAGTGGCCAGTTATGGTCTCGGAACAGGTGTCCCATCCATTGGTATGCTGGCTCTTGGAATGGGCGTTGTGGCAACAATGTTCGGACTGGCAGTCGGAGGCATAGCCGGACCGGTTATCTCGCTTATCACTGCTGCGATCATCGGACTGGTGATCGGAGTACTCGCGAACAAAGTACTTGGTATGGGAATCCCGATCATGGAAAAGTCCATGACAGAGATCGCCAGTGCAGGTTCCCTTGCGATCCTGGGACTCAGTGTCACAATGACAGGAACGTTCATGTTCGACGAAGTATTGACATATGTGGTCGCAACCGGATACATCGCTGTGATCTACATCACAGCAGGTCTTGCAATACTGCATCCATTCAATGCAAATCTTGGATCGGATGAAACACAGGACAGAACACTTGTTACTGGTTTTGAGAAAGGTGCCATTGCAATGTTGATCGCAGGTGTCGTGGCTGTAGTCAGTGACGGCGCCGCATCAACACCAACGATATTGATCGGGCTGTTCATCTGGTACACAGCATTTACGAAATACAGGGAGCTGATTGTAAGAGATGCATATGACGTTGTCGGAACCGGACTCCTACCAACAGAGGAGGAATTAGAATGAGTATGGTACACGTAGCCCCAGAAGCACATCTAGTGCTTGATCCATTGACATCGTTGCTCGCAGCAGAACGTGAAGATGTTATCAGCTACTCCATGGATCCAGTATTTGAACGGATCGATGAGCTGGATGATATAGCAAATGATCTGCTAAATTCTCTGGCTCCGGACAGACCATTACTGAACTCTTTCCCGGGACGTCAGGATACATCATACCATGCCGGTATATATGGCAACATGTTCTACGGGACAATTGTCGGTCTTCTGTTCTCGGGGATCCTGGCACTGGCATTGTACGTACTCAGTCTGATGGGAGGAATATAATATGGTCAATAAAAGAGAACCAGCCCCGGAATGGCCGATCCTTAAGGGAGAATATGAAGTCGGGAATGTTCAGGACTGCGTAGCAGTCATCACCCTGGGTTCACACCTTCATGGAGAACCACATCTCGAAGCTGGAGCAGCGATCACTGGACCATGTAAGACAGAGAACCTTGGACTGGAGAAGGTCGTTGCACACATCATCTCCAACCCCAACATCAGGTACCTGATCGTAACCGGTTCAGAGGTCAAGGGACATATCACCGGTAATGCGTTTATGATGATGCACGCCAACGGTGTGGAGGAGAACCGTATTGTTGGTGCAACTGGTGCTATCCCCTATGTGGAGAACATGAGCGATGAAGCGGTCAAACGGTTCCAGGAACAAGTCGAATGTATCGACCTTATCGGTACTGAGGATGAAGGAACCATTGTCAGTAAGATCAAAGAATGCGCTTCAAAAGATCCCGGAGCCTTTGATGCCGAACCCATGATACTGGAGGTAGGCGGAGAGGAAGAGGAAGAGGAAGAAGCAGGCGGACTCAAACCAATGGCATCACAACTTTCCACCATCCGTAACCGGGTACTCGGTATCGAGAGGGATATGTTAGTTGCCGGTAACATGAACAAATTCCATTCCGGGATCCATGCAGGTAAGGTCGAAGGGATAATGATAGGTCTTGCGATCACATTATCAATCCTTGGCCTGTTGTTATTCGGGAGGTGAGTGATATGGCAGAAGATGATAGTGGAAATGGAGTCCCGACAGTAATTGAACCCCAGATGGGCGCTATAGACAATGTGGTCGGAGATATTCGATACCGAGCCCAGCTAATAGCAAGAAACCAGAAACTCGACTCTGGAGTATCTGCTACAGGAGTGCTTGGTTTTGCAATTGGGTTTATCTTTGCACTGCTGATGGTGATAGTGATCCCATTACTTGTCTGGCAGGTGATGTAACATGAGCGACGATGAAATAAAAGGTATAATCCCTGCAGTAGTAGTGGATTCTGCAGATTTCGATGAAGTACTTAACAGATTGAATAAGATCGATGAGAAGATCGAGTTCGTAAACAGTGAGATCACACAGCGGATCGGAAAGAAAGTTGGCAGAGACATAGGAATATTATACGGAGCGGTTGCTGGTATATTGATATTTTTGGTGTACATATCGTTAGCACCAATACTCCTAGGATGAAGAGGTATTTACATGTTCAAATTTGATAAGAAACAGCAAGTATTCGACATTAATGGCGTGAAACTCGGAGGTCAGCCTGGCCAGTATCCTACAGTACTGGTGGGTTCAATTTTCTACAACAGACACAATATCGTGTCGGATGAGGACAAAGGCACTTTCGATAAAGCAAAAGCAAATGATCTCTGGAACCACATGCTGGAAATGACCGATGTGACGGGTAACCCGTCCATTTGCCAGATCGTGGGTGAGACAGATGAAGCTATCAAGAAGTACATCGACTGGTTCATTGAGGAAGACGATACAACACCATTCCTTATCGACTCCTCTGCAGGCGATGTGCGTGCAGCAGCTGCTGATTATGCGACAGAGATCGGTGTATGTAACAGGGCTATCTATAACTCGATCAACGCAAGTGTTCATGAAGATGAGATCGAAGCAGTTAAGAGAAGTGATATTAATGCTTCGATCGTCCTGGCATTCAATGCCACAGAACCTACAATAAAAGGAAAACTCGAGATCCTCGAACAAGGCGGAACAGGCCAGACCAAAGGAATGATCGAGATCGCAAGGGAATGCGGTATCACTAAACCACTGATAGACGTAGCTGCAACCCCACTGGGAGCAGGTGCAGGCGCATCCATGCGAGCCGTCATTGCAATAAAAGGCCACTTTGGACTGCCTGTCGGTGGCGGATACCACAACCTGGCATCTGCATGGGACTGGATGAAAGACTACAAGAAGCAGTTCGAGACAAAGGAGCAGCGTAAGGCTGTGTACATGCCAACCGATATTGGAACCAACCTGGTGCCACAGATACTGGGATCCAACTTCCAGTTGTTCGGCCCGATAGAGAACACGGATACCGTGTTCCCAGCTACCGCAATGGTCGATATCATCCTGGGTGAGAATGCCAAGGATCTCGGCCTTGAGGTAGAGGATGAGAACCATCCCCTGAACAAACTGGTCTGATCAGACCAGTTCTTTTTTATTATTTTTAATCGATACTCAGCATCCCTGTGACCTGTTCTATCATAGCTAGCACTGTGAATTATCCTATAGCTATGCTATCAGCCCCAGATAGACCCCCCCGATCAGTCGATATGAACTATCGATCAAGATTCCTGACCTTATCAAGGAACTCCTGATCCGTCACATAATTCATGTCAATCCCCAGTTCCTTTACCGTAAAACCCAGGGCAAGACCCAGCAATTGCATATAATGTAACACCGGAATTCCATAATCTTTCCCGGTCCTCTCCTTGATATCCACCTGTCCTGCATCGAACTGCAGATGACAGAACGGACATGCATCCACGATACAGTCCACCCCAGCTGCATCGATCCTTGATAATTTGTGCTCCGTCATTGCCAGGGATGTGTCAAGAAGTGCAGACCTCACACCCCCACCTGCCCCACAACAGCTCATCTTGTCCTGATAATCCACGCTATGGGCTCCGGTAGCCTCCACCAGCTCATCGAAGAACGTGGGCCATTCCACACTCCCAAGCTGACGCTCCTTTGATGGTTTCACCAGATGGCATCCATAATGCAGAGCCACTCGAATGTCCAGGGATCTTGTGATCTTATCCCTGATCCCTTCCGGACCCAGTTCATCATATAGAAACTCCGTGATATGCCGCACGTCCACCGTTCCCTTGAACTCTTTTCCGATCGTCTCAAGATGCCGATTGACCTCCTTCCTGAGCTCGTCGTCCTCACTTAGCGCACTCGCCGCATCGGCAAGTGTACCGTAGCACCCATTGCACAGGGTCAGGACATCACGCTCCAGTTCCTCCGAGAGCACGATATTCCGGCTGGCCACGGCAAGCCATGTCGTATGATCAAAGGATCGGAACACGCCTGGTGCCGGACAGCAGGACGCACCCGGCAGATCTACGCAATCGATCTCAAGTTTTTCAAGACAGAGATTCGTGGCTTTTTCAATGCCGGGATAACGGTTAGGGATCAAACATCCCAGAAACAGCGATAGTTTTGCCATTATGGATCTTCCTCGTAAATATCAATGATCAGTCCTCTGAAACCAGTTCATCGAACCCGCATGACCTCAGGATCGCCTGCACTTCTTCCAGCGCTTTCGGATAACTGTGGACCGTTGGCGGCAGTGATTCGAGTCCCAGATCCCGTCGTTTTTGCATGGTATCCTTGTTGATAGGCACAGCATGACCATGCTCGACAAGCAACATACTCACCTTCCTGTGAGAGTCATGCATGATGCCCTCATGTACCGCAATGGTCCGGAGCTTGAGTATCGCATCCACGATATTGATCCCCCGAGGACAACGTTCCTGGCAGTTGTAGCAGGTAGTGCACATCCAGAGCGTGTCATCCCGGAGGACACCAGTATCATGGCGTGCTCTGCGGAGTAGCCGTCTCACGTTCAGGCTGGTGTGCCGACCGGACGGGCAACTCCCGCTGCACACGCCGCACTGCATACACTTCAAAATATCAAGTCCCTCTTTCTTAAGACTATCCAATATATCTGGATCATTCATAGGAATACCATTCATCTGTTGATGCTCATGACTTATAGTATTATTGTGATGCCGGATGCTCGGTAAATGGGAAGGAATACTTTCAACCAACTCACGTCAACTTAAATAATATTGCATTCATAGTGTTCTAAGTAATAGGGGAGTGCTGATGGGAATCTACACTGTTACCGAACTGAACAACCACATCAAACACACACTTACATCAGACCCGGT
>JAYEHR010000112.1:0-29603 GCA_034659615.1 Methanobacteriota archaeon
TCCGCTTCCTTTTTTGTATGAGAGCACCGGGGAAATCACAAGGTTCACGGACCAGCATGATCCGAAACCAAGATCCAGACGTGTTTTTTCATTTCATCGACCCGAGACATTCAGGGAATGGCTCAAAAGTGAAAGAACTTTAAGGGGAAGGCTGCTTGACATGCCTGAACTGGGGACCGAAGGTCTATATGATTGCCAGGTAAGGGCGATCGAGACCCTTGACCAATCCTTTAAGGACAATCATCCCAGGGCTTTGATACAGATGGCTACGGGTTCGGGGAAGACCTATACGGCTATTACCTTTATCTACCGGCTGCTGAAGTTTGCCTATGCTAAAAGGATACTGTTCCTTGTTGATACGAGGAACCTGGGGGAGCAGGCAGAGCAGGAATTCATGAGATATACCCCCAACGACGATAACCGCAAATTCACTGAACTGTACAATGTCCAGCGTTTGAGTTCTAATTATATCGCCTCGGATAGCCAGGTATGTATCTCCACCATTCAGAGGCTGTACTCGATTCTGAAGGATGAAAAGCTTGACGATGAGTCCGAAATGGAGAACCCTGCTGAGAGGCAGTGGCAACCAAGGCAACCCCTTCCGGTCGTCTATAATGAGACGATACCCATTGAGACATTCGATTTCGTGGTTATCGATGAGTGCCATCGTTCCATCTACAACCTGTGGCAGCAGGTGATCGATTACTTCGATGCGTTCCTTATAGGGCTGACAGCGACCCCGGATAAGCGCACCTTTGGATTTTTCAATGAGAATGTGGTGAGCGAGTACGGGCATGAGGAAGCGGTGGCAGATGGTGTGAATGTGGGTTATGAGGTGTACACCATTGAGACAGAGATCACCAGGAACGGAGCGGAGATAAAAGCCCAGGAGTTCGTGGACAGGCGGGAGAAACTGACCCGTAAAAAACGCTGGGAACAGCTGGATGAGGATTATAAGTACACTGGCACTAAACTTGACAGAGATGTGGTCAATCCCAGCCAGATACGCAATGTGATACGCACATTCCGGGATAAGCTGCCCGAGATATTCCCGGGTAGAGAAGAGGTTCCCAAGACCCTGATCTTTGCCAAGACCGACAGCCATGCGGATGATATCATCCAGATCGTACGTGACGAGTTCGGGGAAGGGAATGCCTTCTGCAAGAAAGTGACCTACAAGGTGGAGGAAGACCCGAAATCCATACTGTCGCAGTTCAGGAATGACTACAATCCCAGGATTGCGGTGACTGTGGATATGATCGCCACGGGTACGGATGTGAAGCCGCTGGAATGCCTGCTGTTCATGCGGGATGTGAAAAGCCGCAATTATTTCGAACAGATGAAGGGTAGAGGCACGCGGATCATGGGTTATGACGATCTGAAAAAGGTGACACGTTCGGCATCCTCAGCCAAGACGCATTTTGTGATCGTGGATGCGGTGGGCGTGACAAAGTCCATGAAGACCGACAGCAGGCCGCTGGAGCGCAAGAAAGGCGTTCCCATGAAGGACCTGCTGGCAGCCGTGACTTTTGGCGCTCAGGATGAGGACCTGTATGTTTCACTGGCGAACCGACTGGCAAGGCTGAACAAGCAGATCAACGATGACGAGCGAGCCACCTTTGCTGAAAAGGCCGGTGGAAAGGACATCAGCCAGACCATCAAGGACCTGCTCCATGCTCATAATCCTGACATCATCGAGGCCAGGGTCTCGGGAATAAAAGAGCAGCAACCGGATCTCCCGGAACATGAGCTGCAGCAGCAGGCACAACAGGAGTTGATCGGTGTTGCAAGGTCCACCTTTACGGGAGAGCTGAACGAGTATATCGAGAATGTACGCAGGGTGCATGAGCAGATCATTGATACGATAAACATCGATCAGGTCACCAGGGCTGAATGGGATAAGGAGGCTGTGGTTAAGGCGGATGAGCTGGTCAATGACTTTAAGGCGTACATGGAGGCCAACAGGGACGAGATCACAGCCCTTAAGATCTTCTACGACCAGCCCTACCAGCGCAGGGACGTGACCTTCAGTATGATCAAGGAAGTGCTGGACAAGCTGAAGCTGGAAAAACCCCATTTCGCACCCTCGAGGATCTGGCAGGCCTACGAGCAACTGGAAACGGTCAACGGTAATTCCCCAAAGAACCAGCTTACAGCCCTGGTGTCCCTGATCCGCAGGATAACCGAGATCGACCCTGTCCTGACAGCCTACGACCAGACCGTGAACCGGAACTTCCGGGAGTGGGTCTTCACCAAACAGGCCGGAACCCTGAAGTTCAATGAAGACCAGATGAACTGGCTGCGGATGATCAAGGATTATGTGGTCACCAGTTTCCACCTGGAGCTGGATGATCTGGATTACACGCCCTTCGATGCCCTGGGCGGGAGAGGCAGGATGTACCAGCTCTTCGGCGATGAGATGAATGCGGTTATCAGTGAATTGAATGAGGCATTAGCTGCTTAAGATATGGAGAGGTATTTATGGAATATACAAAAGGATCTGAGTGGGCAAAGTGGGATTTACAAGTTCAAACAATTATAGATGATGGGTATGTGTCGTTAGAAGAATATTATGCTGGTTTAAAAGAACAAAATGAAGATAAATGGGGTAGATATGTTGCTAAAGTTGGAGGAGAAGAAAATGCTTTGAAGTTTGACAGCAAAAAATATTTTAGCGACACTTCTGTAAATGAAGAGAAAAGATGCCATAATTACGTTAGAAATTTATTTTATTTTCTATCTGAATTCAGAACAAATTTACGACTTATTGGTATAACAGACCATAATTATCGCCATAATGCTCTCATAGATATTTTATACAAATATTCAACAAAATCTGACATCAAAGCAATATGTGGAGTGGAAATTAATGCATCTGGTGTACATATGCTAGTTTATTTTGACACGTTTCCATACGATAAAGAAAGCATGTCAGAAGGTATTAATACATTTTTGTCCAAAATTGAAATACATAATCCTATAACTAATAGGACATTAACTGTTTCTCCAAAATCAGTTTTAGATGTTATTAAAGAAGTTATTTCACAAAATGGTATCTATATATTTCCTCATTGTAATTCAGATAATGGTTTATTTCAGGAGAGAGGAAGAACAGATCGCACTCATTTAGCTGATATATATAATTACAAACCAAGTGTTCTTTTACAGTCAAAAAGTAAAGAGTCTGCTGATCAAACATTAGAATTCATAAAAAATAGAGGTGAATTACTTAAATCAACACCAATATTTACTATATCTAATGATAGCAGATGTTTGAAAGACATAGGCATTGGCGATTCAAGTGACAACCTTACTTGGATTAAAGCCAATCCCACTTTTGAAGGATTACGCCAAATTGTGTTTGAAGGAACTGAACGTGTTAGAATTCAGGAATATAATCCTCAAGAAAATTATAAAAAACCATTTTTTTCTGAAATATGTGTTGAGGGTACATCTATTTTTGACGACAGTGATGTTGCATTTAGTGAAACCACTTTTCCCTTAAACCCTAACCTTGTTGCAATAATTGGAGGGAGAGGTACAGGCAAAAGTTTACTCCTCGATGCCATTGGAAATACTTTTTCTAAAGTGGAGGGGAAATTAGGAAATCGTGCTAAAAAAATCATTATTAATCCAGATGATTTTATAATAACATATCAAAAATCAGATGGGGATCAAATTCAATATAATATTCGAAGTGATAACAACTTAGACTACCTTCATATCCATCAAGGGGAGGTAATGGATATAGTTAATCCAGATAGTTCTGAAAAGTTAGATGAAGAAATAAAAAAATTGTTAAGTATTTCATCAATTGAAGATATTTCTCGGAAATCTATTGAATCACAATCATCTGTTGAAGATGATGTTCAGGAATTAGCAGAATCAGAATTACCCATTGAAGACAATGTTCAACAATTAACGGAATCAGAAGTAGAGCGCTTAATTGATGAAATTTTTGAAATCAAAAATTGGTTACATTTTAAAGACAAAGATGGGAATTTGATAAATTCGTTAGAATATAATGAGAAAAGGAAAAAAGAAAAAAAAGACTTAATTGAAACTGTTACCACGATAGAGAATCGTGAAAAAATTGAACAATTTACTTCCAACCTTGAAAAAATAAATAAGATTAATGGACAAATTCAAAAAACAACAGAAATTCTTGGTATGTTCACAGATTTTAAGAAATCAATGGACCAGATGATCAAAGAGTTAAACGAAAATACTACTGGAGAAACTCAAATTCCATTTTTGGATTTTCAAGACCAAATTCCATCTCTTAATCAATTAAAGTCCGAACAAGATGTACTGAAAAATGAGTTAATCGGAGTCAATTCTGAAATTGAAGCAGAATTGAAAGATAAAGGAATTAAAGAAGATATTCCTACACTATTGGATAAAATCGAAAAATATCAACATGATATCAGTTCTTACGACTACAAAATTAAGGAAGCAGAATTGAAAGCGAAAGAACTTAGCAAGAAATTCCTAAAAATTGGTATAATTGCGGATTCAATATCTAAATCCCATCAAGAATATATGCATGAGATAGATAGTAAATGGATACAGTTAAAAAAGGGAAAAGATGATTGGAATCAAGAACAAAAAGAATTAATTAAAGACCTTCTATTTGATATTGATATAAAAGCAGTTGAAATGTTTGATTCCAAAAAGTTATATGAGAAGCTATCCGAATATTTGAATTCTACTAAGTTTAGGGAAACACAATCACAAACAAAAGAAGAACGATTTAAGGAAAAGTTCCAAATTGAAAACCAAGAGGACTTCGTTGCTTTATTAAAAAACGAAAAAATGGTTAATGTAGATGATGTTTCTATAAACTTGGAGGAACTTTTAGATAAAGAAGATTTGTTCAATAAATATGGTACAAAAGAGCTTTTGAGGCATCTTTTACTAGCGGAAAATAGAACTAAGTACTGGAACATTCAATCAAAATCTACGTACAAAGGGAAAGAAATAAGGCAACTTTCAGTAGGAATGAGAGGTACTTTCTACGTGTGCTTAAAACTTGCTACAGATCCATTTATAAAACCTTTTGTTTTTGATCAACCAGAAGATGATTTGGATAATGAATTCATCATGAATTCTTTAGTACCGATTTTTAAGAAAATAAAAAAATACCGGCAGGTAATTATCGTTACGCATAATGCCAATTTAGTTGTAAATGCTGATGCTGAACAGGTAATTGTAGCCAAGAATGATAACGAAGTCTTAAGTTACGAATCTGGGGCAATCGAAAACCCAACTACAAGAAAACAGATTTGTAATATCCTTGAAGGTGGAGAATCTGCATTTATGATGCGAGAGAAAAAATATGGATTTGCAAATATATGAAGATGAATACAAAAACATGCTACCTAGTTACTGGAAAAACGCCAAATTGGGTGAAGTTGCTGAATATTTGAACGGGAGGGCATTCAAGCCTAAAGAATGGAAAGAAAAGGGGTTACCAATAATAAGGATCCAAAACCTCAATAATGAAGATGCTAAGTACAATTATTCTGATGAAATATTTGAAGAAAAGTACTTGGTAAAGCAGGGAGAACTTTTGTTTGCATGGTCCGCTTCTTTAGGAGCTTACATTTGGAAAGGAAAAGATGCATGGCTCAACCAGCACATTTTCAAAGTGGTTCCGAAAAGCTTTATTCACAAACTATATCTATACTATTATTTGGACAAGGTTACCAAAGAGCTTTATGGTAAAGCTCATGGTTCTGGAATGGTCCATGTAACAAAGAAGAAATTTGAAGCAACATCTATTGTTCTCCCACCCCTCCCCGAACAGCGCGCCATCGTCTCCAAGATCGAGCAGCTCTTCAGTGAGCTGGACAATGGCATAGCCAACCTCACACTGGCTCAGGAGCAGCTCAAGGTGTACCGGCAGGCGGTGCTGAAGAAGGCGTTCGAGGGGGAGCTTACGAGGCAGTGGCGAGAGCAGCAGACCGACCTGCCGGATGCGCGGGAGCTGCTGGAGCAGATTCGGGTGGAGCGGGAAGAGGGTTACAGCAGGAAGCTGGACGAGTGGAAGCGGGCTGTTGAGGTGTGGGAGGATGGGGGGAAGGTGGGAAGAAAACCCAAGAAGCCGAGGAAGCTTAAGGATAGTAAATCGCTTTCAATAGAAGATTTAACTAAATTGCCACAATTGCCACAAAAGTGGTCTTGGGCATCCCACTCTCAGATATCGATAATTAATCCTCCTAAACCAGATGGAGAAGAATCTTTAGAGGTTTCTTTTTTGCCAATGCCTGCGGTTGAAGAACAAACTGGTAAATACTCATTATCAGAAACTAGAAAACTCGGGAAAGTTAGAAAGGGATACACAGGATTCATTGAAGGAGATGTGATTTTTGCTAAAATAACTCCATGCATGGAAAATGGAAAAGTGGCTTATATTGAAAAATTGGTAAATGGGGTTGGATTTGGTTCTACAGAATTTCATGTATCACGTCCGGCATCAAATATTTCTGGTAAATACTTGTTTCATTATTTAGTACAACATATTTTTCGCAAAGAAGCGCAAAGAAATATGACTGGAACCGCTGGACAGCTTCGTGTCCCAACGAATTATTTTGCAGAGCAACCTTTCCCTCTCTGCTCTCTCCCCGAACAACAAGCCATCGTAACCGAGATCGAAACCCGCCTCTCGGTCTGCGATAAAGTGGAGCAGGACATCGCTGAAAATCTGGAGAAGACAGAGGCACTGCGGCAGAGTATCTTGAAGCAGGCGTTCGAGGGGATGTTGCTCAACGGGCGGGAGCTGGAGGAGGTGCGCGGTGCGCCGGACTGGGAGCCGGCAGAGGTGTTGCTGGAGCGGATCCGGGCGGAGAAAACGGACAGTAGTAGAAAGAGGAAAGCATGATCTCGGAGCAATTGAAGGGCATTATTGGGGATGGCGAAGGGTTGACTGTGGAGTTCAAGAAATGCAGGACCCAGGTAAACCGTGATGTTTATGATACGGTCTGCGCTTTTTTGAATCGAAGTGGTGGACATATCATTCTTGGAGTTGCTGACAATGGTAATATCACAGGAATTGATGCTGAGGCTTTGCCACAGATCAAAAAGGATTTGGTCACTGCATTGAACAATCCGCAGAAGATCAATCCTCCGTTGTATATTTTGCCGGAAACCGTTGAAATTGATGGGAAGATCGTTCTTTATCTTAATATTCCTGAAAGCTCTCAGGTTCATCGGTGCAATGGGAATATATTTGACAGGAGCGAAGATGGGGATCTGAATATAACCAATCAATCTGATTCTGTGGCTCATCTGTATATTCGTAAACAGAGTTCGTTCTCTGAAAATCGTATTTATCCTTACGTTAGAATGGAAAACTTCCGAAGCGACCTTTTCCATAGGGTAAGGAAAATGGTTCGTGCTGAAAGTCCGGATCATCCATGGATCGATATGAGTGATGAGAGTATTCTAAATAGTGCAGGTTTGTATCAGCATGATTACCATACCGGAGAGGAAGGTTATACCCTTGCAGCCGTCCTGTTATTTGGAAAGGATAAAGTGATCCAGAGCATACTGCCTCAATATCGCACCGATGCCATCCTTCGCCGGGTGGAT
Organism: Methanobacteriota archaeon; assembly: GCA_034659615.1. Classification (GTDB taxonomy): domain Archaea; phylum Halobacteriota; class Methanosarcinia; order Methanosarcinales; family Methanosarcinaceae; genus JAIOTO01. The sequence goes on from JAYEHR010000112.1 coordinate 7,594, forward strand.
CTTGACCGATATGATGACAGGGATGATATCCGTACCAACCTAATAGAAAGTTATGATCGTCTGATGGCTTTTGTTGCAAAACATTTGCCAGACCCGTTCTACCTTGAAAAGGACCAGAGGATCAGCCTGCGTGACAATATTTTCAGGGAAGTTGCTGCAAACATACTGATCCACAGGGAATACCTGAACAATTTCCCTGCAAAGCTCATCATTGAAAAGGATCAGGTCATAACTGAAAATGGTAACCGACCGCATGGTCATGGTCTGATCAATCCCACCAATTTCACACCATATCCGAAAAATCCGGTAATTGCCCGTGTATTCAAAGAGATCGGACGAGCGGATGAACTGGGTTCAGGAATTCGCAAACTCCACAAATACACAAAGTTATATTCCGGCGGAAATGACACGCAATTCATAGAAGGGGATATTTTTAAGACGATTATTCCTGTTACCCAGCAAGCTACCCAGCAGGCTACCCAGCAAGCTACCCAGCAGGCTACCCAGCAGGCTACCGAGCAAGCTACCGAGCAAGCTACCGAGCAAGCTACCGAGCAAGCTACCGAGCAAGCTACCGAGCAAGCTACCGAGCAAGCTACCGAGCAAGCTACCGAGCAAGCTACCGAGCAAGCTACCGAGCAAGTCGATAAACAGTCATTAATAATCAAGTTTTGCAGGGAACCAAAGACAACAAGCGAAATAATGGAATTTTTGCAATTAAAACATAGAGAGCATTTCAGATCGAAAATATTAAAGCCACTTTTAGATAATGGTACTTTACACAGAACCATTCCTGAAAAACCAAGCAGTCCAAATCAAAAATATTATTCCAAATCCAAGGATCAAGATCATGACTGAACACACATCATCCATTGTCTCCAAGGTCTGGAGCTTCTGCAACGTCCTGCGGGACGGGGGCGTGAGCTACGGCGATTACCTGGAACAGCTGACCTATCTCATCTTCCTGAAAATGGCGGAGGAATACAACAAACCGCCGTATGATCGGGATATCGGCATCCCCGAGGAGTACACCTGGGATGTGCTGAAGCAGAAGCGTGGAGCTGAGCTGGACACTCACTACAGGAACCTGCTGGAGGAGCTGGGGCAAAAGCCGGGAATGCTGGGGCAGATCTTCCTCAAGGCCCAGAACAAGGTCAGCGATCCGGCCATGCTGTACAAGGTCATCGACATGATCGACAAGGAAAGCTGGGTCATGATGGGTGTTGATACCAAGGGTGAGATCTACGAGGGGCTCCTGCAGAAGAATGCAGATGATACCAAAAGCGGAGCCGGACAGTACTTCACTCCCCGATCGCTCATCAAGACAATGGTGGAATGTGTGCGTCCTGAGCCCATGCGAACCATAGGGGACCCCTGCTGTGGAACCGGCGGTTTCTTCCTGGCAGCCTACGACCTTCTAACCACTCACTATCATCTGGATCGTGAACAGAGCCGGTTCCTGAAGGACAGGACCTTCTCGGGCAACGAGATCGTGGCAGGGACCCGCCGGCTGGCGTTGATGAACCTGTTTTTGCACAACATCGGGGAGATCGACGGGGAGCCTGCCATCTCCAATTCCGATGCACTCATAGCCGACACCGGCTCCCGCTACGATTACATCCTCACCAATCCCCCCTTCGGAAAGAAGAGCAGCATGACCTTCACCAACGAGGAAGGCGAGCTCGAAAGGGAAGACCTCACCTACAATCGGCAGGATTTCTGGGTCACCACAAGCAACAAGCAGCTCAATTTCGTGCAGCACATCCACACCATCCTCAAAGCAGGCGGTCAGGCAGCAGTGGTCCTGCCGGACAATGTCCTGTTCGAAGGCGGTGCAGGGGAGACCGTGCGCAAGAAGCTCCTTGAGACCACCGATCTGCACACGATACTGCGCCTGCCCACAGGCATCTTCTATGCGAATGGTGTGAAGGCCAACGTGCTCTTCTTTGAAGCCAAACCCGCAGCCAAAGACCCGTGGACCAAAGAGGTGTGGATATATGACTACCGCACCAACGTGCACCACACGTTGAAAAAGAACCCCATGAGATTTTCTGATCTGGAAGAATTCGTTCAGTGCTACAATCCCGAAGACCGCCACAGCCGTACGAATAACTGGAGTGAAGAGACGCCCGAAGGGCGTTTCCGTAAATTCACCTATGACGAGATCGTAGCAAGGGATAAGACGAACCTGGATATATTCTGGCTCAAGGACAAAAGTCTCGCTGACCTCGATAACCTTCCGGACCCGGATATCCTTGCAAACGAGATCATCGAGAACATCGAGGCATCCCTTGAAAGCTTCAAGGATATCATGGTCACACTGAATGGAACAGGTGAATGATGATCGGATACCCCGTCTGTCCAGGCAGGATCGCTATCATCAGATATAACCATCAAGCAGCATACCAACCACCAGATCCACATATCCCATCCCAACCTCCACGATATGGGGGGTGAGTCGCATCTCGATATATGCGGCAACGAACAGCAACATGATGGCCAGTCCCAGCATTTTCCACAGGTATGCAGATCGTAAGTAGCTTTTTGTGATGGTATTGGTCCGCATGACATCCTTTTTGATATTATCCACACTCTCACCCAGGAACAGGCCTTCCCGCATGACGATGTCTGACTGTGTACAGGCAAACCTATATCCCAGGGCCGTGACCAGAAACAGGGCAGGGAACTCTATGATGCCGTGGGGCAGCAGGGAGATCATGAAATATGCAAGGCTGTAGAACAGCCCGGCCGGTATGCCGGCGACCCCTGCGATCTGGAATCCCGAAAGGCCTCCGTTGAACGTAAAGAACGCGAGGAGTATCCCCACAAGGGATCCGTTTGCCATCAGCACCAGTACCGGTATGGTGTACGGGATTATGGAGGCGAATGTCCTGTAGTCGTTCCGGGTATATCCGCAGACATCCCATATTGAGGCCTGAGATGTATCCTCATCCTTTTCAGGTTCCGGCCCCCCATCCTGGTATTCGGAAAGCTCGGGCTTGAACCTGAGCGCCATCCGGCGCATCAGTCTGTATAATGGGGAAAAGAGCCGCTCTACCCTGCAGGAGAGGGAAGCATACATGGGATATCGCAAGCGCACTACCATCTCCTCATACAGCACCCTGTGGATGCACAGGAACAGACCGGTACCTGCAGATGCGGTAAAGGCTGCGATGGTATTGAAGATAAAGACCGCCCACAGGGGGTCGGTGTATCTGGCACCAAGTTCCACCTTGGCCGTAGCGGTCTGCGCAGTTGTGACGATCGCCTCGTTGAGGGCCTGGGGCTGTGAGAAGATGATCATGAATAAGTATGTTACCATACTCACCACAAAAGCAATGGTTGCAAAGGATGCAAAGACCTTTGCAGACCAGATCATCTCCTGCCAGCCAATGTGCAGCAGACGGCTATCTTCTTGTTGCATGAAGAGAGGGGACGTTATGTTGCTTAATGCACGATCTTTAAGATATCGAGCTCGAGGATATCCTCCGCTCCCAGGTCCTTGAGCTTTGGGATGAGGATGTTGATCTCGCTCTTGTCCACCACGGTCTCCACAGCATAGTAATCGGAATTGTATAGCTGGGACACTGTCGGTCGTTTCATGGATGGCAGTGACTCGATCAAATGCTCAAGTTTGTCGGCCGGCACGTTCATATCGATGAGCACCTTGCCGCGTGCCTCGATCACCGCCAGGAGCAATGTCTTGATCTCCTCGATCTCCTTTCGTTTGACAGGGTCCTCCCAGCTTTCTTTGTTAGCGATAAGTTTTGAAGAAGACTCGAGCATCACATCAACGATCTTCAGTCCATTCTTTCGAAGGGTGGACCCTGTCTCGGTCAGGTCCACCACCACGTCCATGAGATCAGGGACCTTTGCCTCGGTAGCACCGTATGAGAAATGTATGTCCACCGGAACACCAAGTTCATCAAAGAAGTCCTTTGTGATATTGGGGTATTCGGTGGTCACCCGGCTGCCTGGTTTGATGTCCTTTGCACTCTCAATGTCGCTGTCCTGCGGCACAGCGATGACGATCTTGACAATGCCGGCTCCCTGTTTGCTATAAGGCAGGTCCGCGACCTCCACCACATCGGAGCTGGATTCAATGACCCAGTCCCGGCCTGATATACCCAGGTCGAAATATCCCTCATGGATATAGGTGGGTATTTCCTGCGGGCGCAGGACCTTGATCTTTCTGATCCTCGGGTCATTGGTCGTGGGGTTATACTCACGTGCTGTCTTCTTGATCTCAAGATCTGCCTGCTTGAACAAAAGCAGGGTCTGCTCTTCTAGACTGCCTTTTGGGATTGTTATGTCGATCATTTTATCACTGCTTATCCTGTTTAGCGTGAATTTTACAGTTTAATGCTGGATCATCCTCATCAATGCTCGATGATCTTATAAATCGATGATTTAAAATATGTTAATCGATTATAATATATTAGTTTGTTCTGTCGACAGATATGATTAGAGGCCAAAATATGAGAATACAAACCGGAGTCGAAGGATTTGATGAGCTGGTACAGGGGGGCATGCTTGCAGAGAGGGTGTATCTCTTAAGTGGCCCTCCCGGGAGTGGGAAAACGACGTTTGGTATTCAGTTCCTGGCCCAGGGTGCGGCTCTGGGGGAAGTGGGATTGTACGTGACCCTTACGGAGAGTCCACAGAATATCATTGATGATATGTCGAACTATGCGTTGAACGTGAGTACGCTCCTCAAGATGAAGAAACTACTCTTCGCTGATCTTGGACCCCGAATGGAGTACGGGTATATGGACGATCTACATGAGGTCATCAGTCCGGATTATGGTGTAGGGCATGCTTCTGTGGAAGGTGAGGCCCCGTCCCCTGCGATGGTGTTCAAGGATATTGCTGCATACGTTTCAGAGTACAATGTCAAGAGACTTGTGATCGATTCGGTATCATCCATTCGCTTTACCACACGGGACAGGACCCTGGAAGAAAAAGAGATGAGTCGGTTCATCAGGAACCTGAAACGACTTGGCTGTACTACGATCCTGCTCTCCGAGATGACGGATCCGAATGCATATTCAACTGAGCAGTTCGCAGCACACGGTGTGTTCTTCCTTCATAATTTCCTCTACGGTAAAACAATGACCCGTGCCCTGCAGATCATAAAGATGAGGGGAACGAAGCATGATTGCAACATGTTCAGCGTCGAGTTCACGGAAAGAGGATTGAAAGTAACAGGTCATCTGGATTAATGGTTGGGTTTACCGATGCTGGATGGGTTCAAGAAAGACAGGAAGAAAGTAGTCATTGATGAGTCGAAGAAGGCCGAGATCATAGAGAAAGCCTATGAACTGGGCTTTGAGGTTGGCTACCATAAACATTCCGAGATAGGTTGGGTAAAGGAAAGTTATTCAAAACTGGATGCTCTTTCCAGAGACTCCGGTATGGGAGATCTTGCATATACCAATTACAAAAAGGGCAAGGAAGAGGGTATCCTGTCCAGGGAGAAGGGTCTAACGGTCGGTTCGGCACAGGCATCTGGCGTCTCGAGACCTGATACCCCGTCCACACCGTATGAGCAGGTCACTGAAAAAGAGATCGGTTTCAAACGAGAACAGGTATACCAGGATCGTATCGATGCCCCGGTCAAAAAACCGGAGTTACTGGATCTACCAGCAGTCACTTCCCTGACAAAGGCCATCGACAGGCCATCCAATATGGATGGGTTCAAACTCCTCACGCGTCACAATAAGCGATAACTATCAGGCTTCGCAGAATCCTGAAGGTGATTAGTCTTCAAAGAACCCAGAAGCCACAATCCTCTGTTTCTCATCCAGATTGGTCAATATAAATCGATCCTGGGTACTGTAAGCGATCTCCTTTGATCCTGATAGGTGCAGGACACACTGCGATCCCGGGCCGGTCTGCTCAACCTCGTTCCCATTCACAATGATCGTTTCCACCCGCATGGGTGCGGACTGAAGTCCTACGAAGATGTGAGTCACATCGTCTCTGGCGATTCCCTTTGAGAACGGCGAGAGGGTACAGTTCAGCGTGAGTGATGTGGACACCGTTTCTTCATTGGAGAGCACGAATCCCCTGTCAATATTCTTTGACTGGATGTTCTTGAGGGCCAGCCCGACACGGGAACCTGTGGGAGCACTCTTTGCATCCACATCGTGCATCTGTATCGAACGGATCTCCACAGGTTTGTTAGCAGGATAAGCGATCATCTTGTCCTTTGCATGTATCGTTCCCTGGGTGACAACGCCGAGGACAACGCATCCGATACCTGTCACGTTGAATGACTGATCCACCATGACCCGGGCTGGTTGATCGTTGTGTTGTTGAAGTTCCTCGTTCACCGTCTCACTGAGATCGAAGATCATCTCTTTGAGTTCATCCATACCTTCAAAAGATGTTGTGGACACGGCCATATACTCCCAGTCCTGCATACAGGTGTCTGCGGTGATCTTTCTGATAGTGTTCTGCAGTTCTTCTAAGGCATACGGATAGGTGGCATCTGCTTTGGTCAGGACGAAGATGCCATTTTTATATCCCAGCAGGTCCAGTGCCACCAGACATTCGCCGGTGTATGCGTCCGGTCCTTCGGGAGGGATGCATACCAGTGCGATATCCGAGAGGTTAAGGGCTGTTAGCAGGGGTTTTATGGAGGTCGGGTATCCTGTTGCGTCAATGGTGGTCAGCACCTGGCCACTCTTGGCGAACTCATACATGGTAATATCCGCTACAGTGCCCTTTTCTCCAAGTTTTGCGGCAAGGGTAGTTCTTCCGCTTTTTTCGCTTCCGATGATTGTGATCTTTGTCATGGGTATTCCTTGCTGTAAACAAATATCTTTTAACATATATGTATTGTTAAGGTGCTCATGGCCCTGTTAAAGTCACCACAGGTCCCCCTTCCACATGGCATCGGTCTTATCGTTCGTGCTCCGGTTCGGTTTTTTGATCCTGACCAGATACTCGTCACCGATCCTCTCCGGTGCGCTGAAAATGGCATCAACGCCCAGTCTTCTGAGATATTCCTTGAACTTGCCCACCGTATCAAGATCTTGCACCCGTATCTGGACGTCATCGGCTATCCGCTCCCCATCACCGATATGGCGGATGGCATCCATCATTGGATAGATGATACTTTTCCCCAGGCGAAGACATCGTTCGTCAAGCTGCTGTGGTCCCTCGTTCCATTCAACAGCCTGGAATCCCTCTCGTACGATCCTGGAGAACAGATAGTCCCGCCCCACCTCATTGTAGAACTTAAATGCATGTCGCAGGTCCGCACAGTTGCTCTGAGAACACGTATATTTGATGGGAGGCACGAGCATATCCGGATCCTTGATGACCACTCCCTCATGCTCTATTGCTCCCAGGCCCTGTATGATGTGCTGGATCTTCTCCGGTGCAACGTCCGTGGGAAACTCTCCAAAAAGCTGGGCCTGGGTGAAGGCGTACTCACTGGCAAGCTTTCTCCTCTCTTCGACAGGATAAGGTTCCCCTGTCCCCTTTTTTCGTATATCGAATACAAAGAACTCCAGGGATTCAATATCATAGATGTCCTTTGGAACGTACGGGTTGTCCGGTCCCGCCATCTCTCCATGCAGGACAAGGTCTGGATGGTCACTGAAGAAACTGGCATCCAGCAGGTGTTCGGCCTTTTCAGTGGAGTACGGACAGACATAGCCGCTACGTGTGATGGCTACAGGATGGTCATCAATACTGACCATCCGTATGTTGTAGCCGTTCATCTTCTCCTCGACAACAACAGAATCGATCGTGGAAAAATGATTATAAACCGCAGGCTCAAGCAACATTGCCCGGCGGATCTTCGGGAACCCCCTGATCAGTTCAAAGTTCCCGGCCCTCTGGTATAGCACACTTCCACTTTCGATGCCCGCTACTGTCGTATCGAACCGAAAAAGATGTTGGTATTCTCCCCAGTTCTGTCGGATATCTCTTTTATCGACAAGTGTCTGGAGTCTGGAATGCGGCATGTTAAGATAGTCTGCCGCCCTGCCCACATCCAGTTCAACATCGCTTTGGGAGTCTCGCGTGCGCATATTTCGTTTACTGGCTCAGGGTATTGACAATACTCCTTCTTGTGATAAAGCCGACCAGCTCCTCTTCAAGGTTCATGACAGGCACTCCTCCAACGTTTTTGTCAAGCATCATCTTGACAACATCGGATACCTGTGCATTGCTGTAGACAGTCTCAACACCCCTCTTCATGATATCCTCTACGATGAGGTTCTTGATCCGGGAATCCTGCTGGTTCCCTGATACAACATCCCTGAACGCACGCATTGCTTTTGCAATGTCCTGTTCCGTGATCATGCCTATCAGTTTATCATTTTCTATGACAGGGAACCGTCCCATATTGTTGTCCAGGATAAGGTGCCTTACATGACTGACACGATCTGCAGGGTTAACGACCACAGGTTTCTTGTTCATCACTTCAGCGGCGTATCCATCAAAGTTCATGTTCTCCAGAACCTCTTGTGGGGTGATCCATCCCAGGACATTCTCATTATCGCTCACGATGAGGATACTGTTGTTCTTTGCCATTATGGTCATGGCATCACTGATATCGGTGTCGGGTAGCACCTTCACAAAATTGTCTGAGACAGCAGTTGCCACATGCAGCGAGGACGCCGGTTTTGCACCCTTTTTGCGTGTTCCGAGTTCCTTTGTCAGGTCCCTCATGGTCAGTATACCCAGAAGGTTATGATCATGTGTTACAAGAAGACGGCGTGTATCGTTCTTCTCCATCACATCCAGTGCATGGGATATCGTATCTGATTTATCAATATTAGTTGGCTGCACCATTATATCTTTGACTTGCATATCTATCCCTCCTAAAAAGACTTCTAGATCGATGTTTCCTCAGTTAGCTTCCTCATTTTGCCTGTGTTACATCCCTTCTGCTAAGAACCCCGACGATCATTCCGTTGTCTTCCACAGGAAGGTCTGTAAAGTTGTCTTTACTCATGATCTTTGCAGCGTTAACCACAGTATCATTGATATTCACGATACCGGAAAGTTCCACCATGATGTCCTCCGCTATCAGTGGTACATCCTTCACGTATCTATAGGTCTTCTCGCCACCGGATGTTGGACGACGTGCCATCTTTATATTCTTGGAAGGGAGATCGCCTTCGTTATTCTTCATGATGGTAAGTGCGATGTCTCTTGTTGATATCATTCCTACAGCATCCCCCGGATCATTGGTCACGATTACCTTGCTGGCATGGTTCTTTTCCAGTTCGTCGATAACATGGTCGATCGTATGATGTCTATTAACGGTGACAAGCTCGTCTGTGGATATTTCAGATATCTTTGTCGCCATATCCTGTTTGGATATGTGGGTCACAATATCCATGACAGTAACAATCCCCTTCACACCATTCTTGATCACAGGTAGGTTCTCGATCCTGTTCTCAAGCATCAGGTTGGCGGCCTGGGAGATGGATGCCTCGGGATAGATAGTGATCGGTTCATCTGTCATTATCATCTTTATCGGGACCTTGTCAATGGGTCTTCGTCTCCACATCGGCTCTGCTTGTGCCAGCCGATGGCTCATGTCTGATTTTGTTACGATCCCGACCATCTCTTCATTCTCAACAACAACAAGTGTACTGATCTTATGCCGAAACATAAGGTTCCTTGCATGCGATACTGGTTCATCTGGTCCAATGACGTACACAGGTGAACTCATTATATCTGAAACGCTCATTTTCTCCCTCCATATTATTAAATATAAGTTATAATTATGTTCTCTCGGCCATTGCTCTTATGATATCCTTTTCTGTTAGTACACCATGGAACACCTCATCGTCGATCACTGGAAGTGACCCGATACCCTTTTCGATCATGATATCTGCTGCTTCTCCGAGGTCGATGTCCGACGATGTCCACACAACGTCATTTACTATCAATGAACTCACAGGTTCGTCGAAGGCTTCGTGTATGTTGCCAGTGACAAGTTTGTCGAAAGCCTCTCCGCTTCCCAGAAAGTTCATGATATCAGATGCAGTGACAATACCAATAAGGATCCCGTCCTTGACAACAGGGAGTTTTTTTGTTTCCTTCTCGACCATGATCTTTGCGGCATCACCGATGGACGTGTCCGAGGAAGCAGCTTTTATCTTCTTGTTCATGTATTCCCCAACGAAGCGGTTGGTGACAATGCCTTTGATAAATGTCAGGAAATCTCTTTCCGTGCATATAGCATGGACATGACCCTCATGGTCCAGGATCGGAACACTGGCGATCTTGTGGTCTATCATCAGATCGAACGCATCCCTGATGTGTGCATCACTATGCAGCGAGTAGATCTCATGCTGCATTATAGAGTGCACATCTGTATTGATAGCGGATAACAGGTTTCCCTTGAATTTATTTTCCACAAGGAGATTCTTTTTGCCCCCCCCAAGGAAATCCACCATATCAAAGGATGTTACGATTCCCTCTATACGGTTGGTACCAGCATCTGTTATTGGAAGATGCCTGATTCCCTTCTTATTCATCATCTTTATGGCATCGATGATCGTAGTGGTCGGAGGCGCCGTGACAACGTCCCTTATTACGATGGACATGATGTCACCCTCATGGTCAGCAATACGGGCATGGAAGTTGAGAGGTCCTGTATCCATCGTGCTGGTGGAACTGAACATCTTCGGATTCTTTTGTTGGTTGTTCCTATCAACAGAGACCTGTTTTTGATGGGATCTCGCCTTTCCATTGTTATATCTATTCATATTGTTTTGTGCATTCAATTGGATCACCGGAATTGAGAGCGGTATAAGATTTAATATATATAACTATATCTCGCTACAATGTACATTTTGGCAGGGGATTTCAATAAACCCCGGAATTTATGCAGGTATTCATATACCTGTACCCACCATACAGGCTCTCAAGAGATCATTCCTGTTCACGATACCAACAAGGTTCCCATTATCAACAACAGTTAGTCTTCCAATGTCGTACTGTAGTATCATCTCCATACATTTCGTGAGAGGAGTGTCTGGAGAGATCGTATATGCAGGTGTGGACATGATCTTCTCGATCTTTGGTGTATCTGTTGGTGTTGTTCCATGAGTATCACTGATACTGGTCCTGGCAAATCCCGATTTTATGATGTCTTGCCGTGTGACCATTCCGATAATTTCCTCATCCTCAGATATCACCGGCAGGCCGGTGTAGTCGACTGTTATCATACTGGACCAGACCGTTGCAACACTATCACTGGCAGAGCAGGTTCTGACATTGGATGTCATGATATTCCCTGCCGTAGCAGGTGAGACTTTTGTAGGATGTATGTTCCTGAGGATGTCTGCATTGCTCAAGATACCAGCGATCCTTCGATCATCCTCAGAAGCGATCACAGGAATCCGTTCGAGCTTTGCATCCAGCATGAGCTTCGCAGCTTCGATAACCTCCGTCTTGGGTGTGATCATTGGACACTCATGTACGTAACCGCTTACCGTAACATCGGATCGTGTAGATGTGATCTTGAGTATATCCTGATCTGTGAGCATACCTAAAACCCTACCGGAACTGTCGATCACAGGCAATCCTCTTAAGAAATGATCCCGCATTAGCTGACGAGCGTGTGTCACAGTGACATTATTGTTTACATATACTACATCCTTTGACATCACTTTGCGAATTTGCATAATAAATCCCCCTTTAGACAACACATGATCCTCAAAGAAAGTAATGATCAGTCGTAGTATCCTTCATCATCCTTACAGTCCTCACATAGCATCAGGCCATTCACCTGCGTGAGGTCTGCCACATAAGCACCACATCGCTGGCATATTCCACCATCAATGTCCCCAGTTTTAAAGAGATCCTGTTCGTGGTTCATCTCGATGAGGTCCCTCAGGATAGTATGAAGCCCCGGTGATATTGTGAGAACGTCCCTGTCTGTGATAAGACCCACGATATCGCCATCGTCCAGCACAGCAAGTCTGCGAATCCCGGATCTGACCATCAGTTCGGATGCTTCGATCACACTGGTATCTGGTTCCGTAGTTATTATCGGGGATGACATGATCTCTTCTGCGGTCACAGTGCTTGGAATTGTATCCTTTGCGGTCACCTTGGAAACAGTATCCTTCTCGGTAATGATGCCGGTGGCCTTATCACCTTTTGTGATTATAATGCTACCAGCATTGCGCAGGACCATCTCCTGAGCGACTTCAAGCACACTGCACGCTGCATCCAGGATATAGACTTTCTTGGTCATGATATCTCGAACTGCTATCTCGCTGTCCATCTCCCGGAAAGAGATTTCGTCATCGATATTTTGTTGAGCCTTCAGGACCATGTATATCACCCTCTTTAAAATATGGTTGTTCCCACATATTGAACATTTCACGTTAATGCCATATATATGTGTTCATGGTTTATAAGACAATGATCCTGCTCCTGCTGCCTGCACTCAATTCGATCTCATCATTAAAGCCCGATTTCGAGTAGGCATCGATGATCTGGATCGGTGTATCGATGTCAAGTTCTTCCACAAGGGTGGCGTTCTCTCCCCATAGCGCAACCCTGATACGGCCGGTATCATCCGATATGTAGATGTTCGAGACCATATTGGTTGTCCCATCATCCCGGGAGAACTCCTTTATTTCCCCCAATCCGGAGATCTCTCCCTTGACAGAGTATGCTTCGCCCGGGATTATGTCTGCAATGGGGGTGAAGTTCTCCTGGTAATCGATCTGAGCATTGCTCTTCCTGACGACGGAATGGCTTCCGATCTGGATCTCGACCTGCTGGTTGAAATTATTGACCTTTGCATAGCCGTTGATGACCTCCACAGTCTCATCCAATTGGAGCTCATTTGTGATATCGGTCTTATCATCCCATAAAGTAACACGTATCTTGCCCGTATCATCCCCAACAAGAATGTTGCAGACCAGGCCCTGTGTCCCATCTCGTCGGTTAAAGGTTCTGATTTCCGAGACATTGAGTACCCTTCCCACAATATTGATGTCGCCCATCCCTTCTTTTATGTCCTCTATATCCTGCGAGCTTATGACCACATTGACATCCTCATCGGATAGGGATATCATGCCGCTCTTGCCGATATTGACCTCTGTGCCATAGTACCCCTCTTTGGCGTATCCGCTGATCTGGAGGCATTGCCCGATCTCTACATTCCCGGTCGTGATCAGATCTGCTTTATCGTCCCATAGAGTAACACGTATCTTGCCTGTTTCGTCGCCTACATTGAGGTTTCCTACTTTTCCTATGGTTCCATCATTGCGGTTGAACTCCTTGACATCAAATAGCGAGATCACTTTACCGATGAAACAGACATTGCCGGATCCTTCAGTTATATTCTTGATCTTGACATTCTCAATACCAGTATCAGTAGCACCCAGGTCATGGGCAACAAGCATTGCTGCCGTTTTCCTGTCACATAACCCACTCATCTCTTCAACTTTCTTATCTACCATCTGTACAAACTCGTCTTCACCGATGACGTTACCCAGTTTTTTGTATATCTCATCTATATCATCCATGGTGACACCCATCAAAATCAGGCCTCCTTGACATCATATAAGGGATCCACTGAATTGATCAATTACTGTAATAGGGGTTGTTAATCTTGCGAGTGTAATAAATCTATCGAACGGTGAGTAGGATGGTGAGCAGGGAGAGATGGATCGAATACGGACATCGAATAATGGGCTGCTCATGATAGCAGGGTATATGGTCCTGGTCTATCGGATAAGGTATATTAAGCATGAAATGCATCTTGTTTTTGATATTCATGATCCGTAAATGTAAAACGCATGGGTACTTTAGAGGGGAACAATGCCCGGAGTGCGGAGAACAAGGCCGGTATGTGCTGGACGATAGTCGCGAAGAACGGATGGGGAGGTTCGTTTCGGGCGTATTGAGACATTTCCCTCAGGAAGTGGGTCTTTCGATGGAGCTGGAAGGCTGGGTTGACATGGACGCACTCTGCGATATCATGGAGGATCGTTACCGATGGGCTACAAAGGAACGTTTCATATCCCTGGTAGAGTCTGATGTGAAGAATCGGTACGAGATCCAGGGCTCAAGTGTTAGGGCTCGTTATGGACATTCAGTTAATGTGGATCTGGATTATCCTGAGAACGAGATATCTCCTCTCTATTACGGCGTCAGTCAGGAGGAGGTAGATATGCTCCTCGAGAACGGGATCGCACCAATGCGTCAAAGATATGTGCATCTGAGCACATCGTACGATCGGGCGAGAGAGGCGGCCTCGGTCCATACGGAAAGCCCTGTCGTACTTGAGATATGTGCATCTGAGGCTCAGGAGGATGGACTGTGCTTTTTGCATGTGAACGACAACATCGTGCTGGCAGAGGAGGTTCCTGCAGAATACGTTGATGTTGCTGGATCGGATGAGTAACGCCTGAACGCATTGTTTCAGGGAACTGATATCCGGACCATTCCCTTCTCTTTTTTGATATTGAACTTCACATCCAGGAATTGCTCAGTGACCCAGATATTGGTCCGTGTGTGTTCTGTTATGGTGCGTGCGGTGAACGAACTACCCTCTGCAAGTCCCATATATGGTATCAACTGGTCTGCAAGATGTATGTCCACTGCCGTGTTACTGCTGAGTTCCTCGATCAGGTGATGTGCGGCGGTTCGACCCACATTCTCAGCAGGGAGTCCTCTTTTTCCAGGCGTACATGAGCCTTTGAGGCCGCAGGACAATGTAATCCCGCTACCGGTTGAGAAGTCGTCGGAGTGTGCTATTTCAATATTACACGGGTATCCTGCTTCCTGGAGCAGTTCGCCAGCAGCATCCGCCTGGCGCCGTGCCACATGTTCTGGCAGTCCCGAGCAGTGGGATATACCCCGCACCCTGCAATCCTGCGGGGTGAGGTCGAAGGGTCTGAGGCGTGAGGGGGTGATCTGTGCGACCACACACCCTCCTCCCTTAGGGTAATATCCCCGTTGTCTGATCTGGATCACACAGTCATACCCCATCTGTGCAAGAGCTCTGACGGTAACGTTCTTCAGATAGTCCACACTGGGTGCCCAGCGAACGTCGGTGCCGCCGGTGATGGTGAGCTCGGTCCTTTTCTTTGCAAAAGCCGATGCAGGCATGATACACTGCAATAGGAGTGAGATACTACCGGCTGTGCCAATGTCGATATGGAAGCTACCCCCCTCAATTTCAAGTGGAGAGAACGTAATAGCAGTGGATCCCTTTGAAAGACCGGTAACCTCTGCATCACACAGCAAGGCAGTGGCCCGGATCGCTTTCACATGCTGGGGGCGCAGTCCAGGATCGCGGCGGCCCATGCGTATGTTATCGATGTGCACCTCTTCCCCGGTCACAGCGGACAGCGCCACGGCGCTGCGCACGATCTGTCCCCCTCCTTCTCCATAGGAACCATCAATGGTTATCACGCCGCATCCTCCATTTGTTTACGGGCATCCTTGAGTGCATGCATCAGGGGGTCCACCACGGTCGAGACCGAAGGGGTATAACATGTTTCCAGTGTCAGCAGTTCTTCGATATCCGCCTCCGTCAGGATGGCAAACGATAGTGCATCGATACGCTCCTTGACCCCCTCTCCTGCGATAACCTGCCCGCCAACCAGACGGCGGTCCTGGAACAGCACTTTGATGAAGATAGGGGTTGTGCCCGGATAGTAGGCGGCACGGGTCTGTCCCCGGCACGAGCCTGTTACAATATTTATGTTGTGGCTACTGGCCTCGGCATTGGTTAGTCCCACGCTTCCCACAAGGAGGTTACCGACCTGACATATCCAGGGCCGCAGGATGGGCCCGAATGTGGCGGGTCTGTCACAGATATTATCAGCGATGATGGATGCCATACGTCGTGCTGTACCTGCCAGGTGGCTGATGAGGGGTTGCCCGGTGATCAGGTCATACACCTGTGCACAGTCCCCGCCTGCGAATATGTCGGGATCGAAGGTCTCCCCCACTTTCACCTGCAGATGGTCGTTGACGATGATACCTCCGCTCTGCCCGATCGCGATACCAGCCTCCCGGGCAAGGGATGTCTCAGGTGATGCGGATGTCGATATCAGCACGACGTCTGTAGGGATCTCCTGCTCTGCTATGGTCACAGATCGTACCCTGTTGTTACCGTTCATGGCTGTGGGGGAGTGGCCTGTTATTACCCGTATCCCCATTGAGGTGAGGTGTTCGAGCACGATATCGGCCATTTCTGGATCGATATGATGTGAGAGGACAGAGCTGCTGCGGTTGATCAGGGTGGTATCCAGTCCGCGCCTGGTTGCAGCAACAGCAAGCTCCACGCCAATGGGTCCGGCGCCTATGATAACCACGCGACTCACTTCTTCCAGGGCGTGTTCGATCCTTCTACCGTCTGATAGGGTCTTCAGTGTGAACACGTTCTTAAGGGCAGCACTGCTGCTGAGCTGCGGGGGGATATTCGGCACACTTCCGGTGGCGATCACCAATTTATTGAAACCGATCCTCTTCTTGATCGTGTTTATTGTTCGGTTCTTCAGATCAATGTTCCTGACCTCTGTATCCAGTATCACATCGATACCAATTTCTTTGAAGAAAGCAGGTGTCCTGATGATCAGGCTATCAAGGTCGTCGATCTCTCCCTCAAGCACGGAGGGAATACCGCATTCGCTATAGGCAGTATGTATGTCCTTTGATATCACTGTGACCGAATAGTTGCTACATCGTCTCACATGTGTTGCAGTGGTCATACCCAGTGCACCACCCCCGATGATAACCACGTCCCTTTCATCAATGGCTGGATCATTCATAGTGATAAGTTGGGGAAGAAGGTATTATGTTTTTTGGGTAGAGGATTTTGATAATCCTATGATTTCGGACAATCAATTATATATGGCCTATAAGCAACGGCATAACTTTTGGGAGTTTTCGAAATTGCCAGGACCACAAGGTTATTATGCATCAAGTACTAAATGTTAGCCTGATCATTTACATAAGTGGTCAAAATATATTGAAGTACTACTGAAATAACCATCCAAGTCGATTGGGTGATATCATCCAATGGACGATCATATGCAAAAGTTAGGATTATTACACCGATCGCGACATCGATCGCGATCAATCATCACACGCTTACAAAATAAGGAGTAACAAATTAGATAATTTCATTGGTTCATAGAAGAGGCTGTATATGGCGGTCTGGGATATATGGGTCTATATGGCCAATAACCGATGAGGTCTGATGGATCTGCCAGTTTAGATGTATGTCCACATATGCTGGATATGATACGACGATAGTGTGTCCCGTATCATAACTATCCATGGGGACAGAGGCTGGTATTGCATTTTCAGTATTAATGGGGAATATGTCAAAAGTTGGCTGCTAATGTCCTCATGATATTCCATTTTGTGTCTGTGTGGTAGTCCTACTATTTTTGCTATGATAATTCATTCATAAGAATACAAAATGTTTGGAGAATCATATAATGCAGAACGGTGACACTACAAAATATATAATTCATTCTACGGTCAGTGCTGATGGAGTTATCGAGCGGCCCGATATCGTAGGAGCTATCTTTGGTCAGACAGAGGGGTTGTTGGGATCAGATCTTGATCTACGTGATCTCCAGAAGACTGGAAGGATCGGCAGGATCGAGGTAAATGTTACTACGAAAGGCGGAAAGACCAGGGGTAATATCAATATACCTTCGAGCCTTGACCGTGTGGAGACGTCCATCCTTGCTGCGTCTCTTGAGACAATTGACAGGGTGGGACCATGCACTGCCAAGATCGAGGTGCAAAAGGTAGAAGATGTGCGTACCACAAAACGAAAACAAATCGTTGACAGGGCAAAACACATTCTCACCGACATGTTCGATGAGAACCTTCCGGAATCTCAGGAGATCGCAGACGAGGTCAGGCAATCGGTACGCATCGAAGAGATGCAGTACTATGGGAAGAAAAAGATCCCATGTGGCCCGAACGTTCTCGACTCGGATGCCATTATTGTTGTGGAAGGTCGTGCCGATGTGCTGAACCTTTTGAAATATGGTATCAAGAATGCGATCTGTGTTGGTGGCACGAACGTCCCACCCGAGGTAGCAGAGCTCACCAAGCGAAAGACTGTCACCGCATTTACAGATGGCGATCGTGGTGGAAAAATGATCATAAAGGAGCTTCTACAGGTCGCAGATATAGATTATGTTGCCCGTGCACCGGATGGGAAGAGTGTGGAGGATATTGTTCAACGAGAGATCGTGCGGTCACTTCGACAGAAGATCCCGGTGGAGCAGGCGATGGATATATACTCCATACGTGATTCAGATACCGATAAATCCAAACCTTCGGAGGAAGGCAGGGCCCCACGGGTGTCAAAGAGAACGACACGCGTACAACCCACCCGCTCCAGAAAATCCACTCCCCAGAAGGAGGCCCAGCCTGACAAGACGAGTGATGAATCCGACAAACAGAGGCCAAGCAGGCCCAAACGCGTTAAACTATCATCTGTTGCACAGAAGTTCAAGTCTCATTCAGACGATCTAATGGGTACACTGGGTGCACGTCTGTTGAACATCGATAACAAGATCGTTGGAGAAACACCAGTCCGTGATCTTGTAAATACCCTTAAAAATGCTGATGATGCTGTAAAGACTGTCGTCTTTGATGGTGTGGTAACGCAGCGTATTCTTGACATCGCATCGAACAAGGGCATCAAGAACCTTGTTGGTGTGAAGAAAGGTAACATCACAAAGAGTCCTGTGGCAGTAAAGGTCTACACAGCAAAGGATTTCTGATCTGTTGTGGGGGACCTTCCCCACCTGTCCATTTTCATATTATACAATTTTTAATATCATGCCAGTCCGATCCTCTCGGATGCCGTCCAAGGAATACAGGCCGATCCGATCGAAGGATGATTTTTCGTAGCATATATTCATCATTATTCATAAACAATAAACAGAAACCTATAATATGTATTAATAGGAACATGTTTTCCGTTAGTAATGGTTTTATCTGAATGGATTAGTCATTTATTGTAAAGATTAACAGTGCTCATTGATGAGCAGGTTGTTATCATGCAAAAAGATGAACTGATCCAGTTGCACACGTTGATGTCCCAGATCAAAACATATATGGAAGCCCAAGGTGTGCACAATGATTTTACAGAATACCACTCGCTGGCTATCAGCCCGATGCATATCCATCGCAGTAAAACGGAGCACAAACATGCGATCTTTGTTCTAGGCAATGATCTTGCATCAATAATGTCCGATGACGAATATTCAGGTGCTGGCAGAACGTCTGTGAGGATGCAGGAATTTGCGAAAAAGACGAGTCATAAGGCCTCAGACAGAAATTAAAATGTTTCTGGTCTTAGAAATGCAGGCCCATGCCTTGTCGGTATGAGCTGGTCGGGTTGTTTTGCCGTACCCGGTCGGTGCAGGGGGGATATACGCATTTTCATAATAATGGCGCTCTCGCCGTCAGAGTAGTATCCCGTTTCGGTCCAGCATGACACAAATCCCAGGCGGCGGTAGAGTCTCTGGCCCGGGTAGTTGCTGGTCCTGACTTCGAGCGTTACATATTGCAGACCTTCTGACTGGAACTCGTCGATGATAGCGCAGGCTAGGCGCTAACCAATACCCCGCTTTCTGAAATTCTTGCCGACGGCCAGTGTGAATACCCTACCCTCATCCGTATCCGAGCGATATCCGACCACAAAGCCAACGATCATCTTGCTTTCCTGGGCCACAAGGAAAGTGTTCCTGTTCATTTCATAGAAGTTCATATAGAAATAGGGGTTGTGCTCTGTAAAGGTCTCGGATTCTATGGCCACTATCTCTTCAAAATCAAGTGGCTCGAATTTTCTGATGATCATCAGGAAGCACATCCCCCACAAGAATCAATACCTTTCAACGACATTTTAGTTGATCTTCTTCACATGTCTCAGGTCCACTGCAATACCACGGCTCGATTCCTGCATCTCCCGGCCACCCATCAGGGCACGCCCGATACAGAGGACACGTTTGCCCGTAACGATCACCTCATCGTTGGGCCGTATCTGCGGGTCTGCTCCGGTGATACCGGGTGCCAGTATGGAACCTTTCGGGACGAAATCATCGATCGTGACAACATATCTCCCTTCAGAAAGAAGACGTCGAGCACCGGCAATCGTCAGTGCGATGATGCCGTACTGTGGCACAAGGGTCGCTATCTGTTCCTTGTCCAGGAATACCTGGTGTTTCGGGAACGGTGCCTTGATGGTCACTCCGTCCGGGACAATGAGCTTCCCTGCACCGCTGCCGAACTGGTAGTCTGCGATGGAGCGCATAAGGTCCTGTCTGGGATCATGGCGCTTCCTGGCCCCGACCGTAAGGTTCGCGAGCGTTCGTTTTAATGTTCCCAGGGACACAGGCGAGGTCACGCCATCCTGGCAGGTATAGGTGAACTCGATTCCCAGTTTTTCAGAGACCACCTCACAGATATCGCGGTAGGCACCGTCCACATGGGCGACGATATGTGAATATGTGTGTTTGGTCAGGTACTGCTCAAGGCATCCCTGGACCCACCGCCGCTCCTCAGCGTCCCAGTATCCGGTCACAGTGGTATCATAGTTGGCGGCAGGGTAGGTGAGTTCCAGCTCCCGGGGTACGATTCCCAGCGGAGACGTAATTATAACCTCATGCACATACTTTCGGTATTTTCCCATAGCATTGATGAACCGGTAATGGGAGTTCGAGATGGAGTACGGCTTTTTTGCAGAGCAGGGCAGAAGCACCAGGACGTCGGCCTCAGGAGGCGAATATCGCTCATGCACCCTTGTTGCAAAACGCACCACCTCAGGTCGGGTGAGGGATTCGCCGGTGGTTGCGATCATGTCACTGGAGCGTACAATGGGTGCTCGCTCTTCCATATAGTTATATTCCGTATCGAGCAGCCTCAATAGTGCTGTCAGCCAGGGCCGGTTGCGGCAACTGCCCTCCACGTATTCGCGCAGAGTACCGGCACGTATCCTTTCCCTGGCCAGTGCCATTTCAGCCTCAAGCGCATCAACATTGTGTCCTTCGAGAATCCGTGCTCGTTCCTTCTTTTCCATCGACCTGAGTTCATTGATATCCAGATCGGCACAATGTCTGCAGCGACAGGGCAGCTCGGTCATTGAGTCCAGGTAGTGACTGCCCGCGGACGTGAGATAGATATCATTGTATGCAGAAACAATGGCACGGGTGGTGTCCACCACGTCCACTCCCAGGTAGGCGAGCATTGCAGCGTTCTCTGGAAGGGCCAGGTCAGGAACATACACGGCGGTGTCCGCAGGGATGGTCTCTTTCATTGCCAGCAGTCCCCGGATCATGTCACGTGCCTTATTCTCAAAACACCCAGCTCCCTCCATCACGTACATGTCGCTCTTTGCTATCGACTGTCCTGGGCGCAACGTTGTCCCGATGGCTCCTCCGGGAGGATGATCATATTCAGGGAGTGCCTTTTGCACCTCATCATCGGGTGCGGCCGGTGGATAGGATAGGTGGGGCAGGATGATCATTACGTCCTCACCACATCGCCCGCGTAGCTGCCGCAACCGCTCCGGGGCTGTTTCTGGATCCACGGAGGACCACATGGACCCGCCGTCCAGAATTGGACCGTTGTCTATATCCCGCAGGTCCATTGTGTTCAGGACATACGGAGTATGTATCTCATTTTTGAGCAGCAGTTTCCCGATCCTTGCCGCACCGTCCCGTTGTAGTATCTCAAAGTATCTGGTCATGGTCATAGAATGAACCTGATGGTTTAAATGTTTTCTAATAGCAGATCTTATCAGGTCATGGGTCTGGTGTTAACCTGTAATCTGAAGCAATAGCGATGATTTTTCAATCTTGCAGAACAAAAGTATGTCTGATAGTGTGCCCGACCAGCATTGAACCGGTAGCTGAGATCATCAGGCTTGTAGATGAGTTCGGGACACCTGTCGTGCCCCAAGGCTGTACATGCCAGATCAAACGAGGCATTTGGACCATACGGCTGTCTACATCTTGCATGCCGCG
>JAYEHR010000113.1:0-7859 GCA_034659615.1 Methanobacteriota archaeon
ACCGTGAAACCAACAAGGCCAATGGTCATTGAGCCTGTGAAAGAGATTCCACAGCTTGGTAGGTTCGCTATCCGTGATATGGGTATGACGATCGCTGCCGGTATGTGCATGAGTGTGAAAGAGAAGAAGTAATTCTCTTTCCCCCTTCCTTTTAGGAGATGAATATGGCACAGAAAGCAAGAATACGATTGTCGGGCATCAGCTCGGTAAACCTGGATGGCGTATGCGATCAGGTAAAATCCATTGCAGAACGAACAGGTGTCAGTATTGCTGGTCCAGTTCCGCTGCCAACCAAGAAAATGGTAGTCCCCACAAGGAAAAGTCCGAGTGGAGATGGAACAGCTAGCTGGGATCACTGGGAAATGCGTGTCCATAAAAGACTGATCGACATCGCGGCCGATGAGCGCGCCCTGCGTCAGCTCATGAGGATCCAGGTACCCAAAGATATTAATATCGAGATCGTACTTCAGAATTGATGATGTAGTTATTGATCCTTCAATAACTATATACCATCTATTTTTATTATAACGATCTTGGTCGTCAAACGATTCGTTACAGACTCATTCCTGTAACAACCTACCACCTTCTTTTCTGGAACGGCTTCTGCTTATAGTGAGTTGTCCAGAAATCTAATATATTAGCGTTAGTATCTTATGATCACCGATTTGTGATTGTTTGGTTTGCAATCTCACATCTATACTGGGCCTGTAGTGTAGCGGATAGCACATAAGCCTCCGGAGCTTGTATCCTGGGTTCAAGTCCCAGCAGGTCCGTATGTTTCTTTTTTAGGACGTCTTCAACATCGTGTGGGCAACTAAATTTATTTATCTCTGATTCTCAAGCGCCATGGATCCAAAGAAATAATACAAATCGCAACCGAATGAGCAAAAATACCACATTATAATTAATGGGATGTGCAGTAAGATGATTTACAATTGCGAAGATCTGCTTGCAGGATAATAAAATTACAAACACGATGCAAAGAGAAACAAAATATCAAAAAAAGTAAAACCTCCTTTTCAGGAGAATTCACTTCTTATCGCCAGCTAACTGAATTTTCACAAGGGCTGAAGCAACATCAACAGACGCATAATCTTCATCCAGCAGGTTTTCAACCCAGTGTTCATATTTCCCAATGTGTCCTGCATCGATTATATCCCTGACTTTCTGTGAAAGCAACTCTGCACGAATATCTTCAACATCACTTTGTGAAGGGACATTTTTGCGCATGATCTTTGCTTTTGTGAGTTTCTGTATACCCTTGATCTTATGGATCTCTTTGCCGGATGCAAAAGTCAGGGCGATCCCCCCCTTACCTGCCCTGCCGGTTCTGCCTATCCTGTGGATGTATGATTCCTCATCCTGGGGTATGTCATAATTGAACACGGCTTCGATGTTCTCCACATCGATGCCACGGGCAGCCACATCGGTTGCAACGAGTGTTTCAATGTCCCCTTTCCTGAAACTGGCCATTACACGTTCTCGTTGTGTCTGCCGCATATCTCCGTGCAGTCCATCTGCAAGATATCCTCTTGCCTTGAGAGTTTCAACCTGCTTGTCAACAGTTTTCTTGGTATTACAGAAAACAAGGGAAGACTTAAAATTGTAAATATCTATTAACCGACACAAGACTTCGGTCTTTGCGTGGTTTCTCACTTCAAAGTAGAATTGTTCAACCTGGGGTACTGTAAGCTTCTTATGAATCGTTTTTATCATCTGGGGATTTGTCTGGTATTTCTTTGTAAGTTTCAGTATTGGCTTAGGCATTGTGGCTGAGAAAAGAATTGTTTGCTTCTCCTCGGGTACATGCTCAAGAATAAATTCTATATCTTCCCTGAATCCCATGTCAAGCATTTCGTCAGCTTCATCCAGTACCAGCATTTTCACACTGCCAAGTTTCAGTGTCCTTCTCTGGATATGATCCATCACTCTGCCAGGAGTTCCAATTACAATATGCACGCCCCTTCTCAGTGCCTTGATCTGCCGATCTATTGGTTGGCCACCATAAATTGGCAGTATGTTGGAATTCTGGTATCTGGCAAGTTTGTTCAGCTCCTCAGCAACCTGATTTGCGAGTTCCCTTGTAGGGCAGAGTACAATTGCCTGAACTTTCTTGCTATTGTTGTCCAGCATTTCAAGAGCAGGAATCCCAAATGCAGCGGTTTTACCGGTACCGGTCTGTGCCTGTCCGATCACATCCCTGCCTTCTAAAACATAAGGAATAGCTTGAGCCTGAATAGGAGTGGGTTCCTCAAAACCCATGTTTTCAACTGCACGTTCAATGTTCTTTGATAGATCCAAATCTTTAAAAGTTAATGATCCCATGTTAAAATTCCTTCTATAATTCCTGTTGTAAATCGCCTATCACAGTATCCTTGCACATTGCCGATCACAGGATATGTGCCTGTATAGGCATCGTTTTGGATAATGACGATCAATTAAATATATTTGTTCCAAATGTTTCGTTAAACAAAAAGAGCAGTGCTGCATAACAACGGCAAGTATATAAAAGTTGTCGGTGGGACATCAATTTCAGTGATTCCTTGTACCGATGCAAATTTGATGGAAAACTGTCACTAGTTGCGGAAGATGACAGTGAACTAACAGGCTACATCCAGTTTCCCATCATGACCATCTAGGATATAAAAACGGGGAGATATCCCATAATATCAGGTCGATGATCTCGGCTGTACCCATATTTACCTAATGGAGCTTTATCACCATGCATGAGTCCTTAGTTTTGTTTGCATCTTATCAACAAACATAACTAAGGACACTTGTATTATTTTTAACTGTCAAAGTTGGGTCGGGTGACCATATTCAGCTATCGTCATATATTTTCTGAGTTCTGGTCATGCTTTGCGAATACCGGCAAAGAAGATAGAACCACCCTGCGGATTGTTTTTTACTCCCACATCACCTTGATGCAGTTTTAAAATATGGCGCACGATAGCAAGGCCAATTCCACTGCCCTTGATATTTCCTTTGTGCACCCTGCTGAAGCGTTCGAATATCTTATTCTTATCTTCATCAGCGATACCTGGTCCACTATCCACAATATTGACTCTCCAGAAATCATTCGAATCCTCGATATACACCCTGACAATACTTCCTTCAGGAGAATACTTGGCAGCATTGGAAAATAAGTTCACAAAAACCAGTTTTAATATTGGGTTGGCCTTTATGGGATAAGCCCCTTTCAGCTCATTAACGATCGCAATATCTTTTTTTCTGAATACAGGATCAAGTTCATCCAGGGTTTCATCGATCATCGAGGATAAGTCCATTCTCCGGAAGGGGATCTCTTCCAGTGATTGGATCCGTGCAAGTTCCGAGGCATTATTGATCAGCACAATCAAGGCATCATTGCTCTTTTTGATCTTCTCGACATAACCGGTAACCTGAGGGTCAAGATCCTTACCTGATAAGATGTCTGCATATCCTTTAACAACTCCTGCAGGATTGAGGAGATCGTGGCGCAATATGTCGAGCAACATTTCCTTAAAATCAATTTCATGTTTGAGCCGTCCATTATATAGGTGCAATTTATCCTCAGCCTTCTTTCTGGCAGTTATATCAATGGCTGTTCCCACAAGAAGGTCCAGCTCACTATTTGAATTTACATCGAAAAATCCTGCTTTTATATGAATCCAGCGCCATTCTCCGTTTGCTGCCTTCATGCGAAACTCATTATCAATTGGTTTTCTTTGAAGCATCGCTTGCTTTATCGCAGGCAAAACAAAATCAGCATCTTCGGGGTGGATGAGGGCTTTCCAGATATTAAGATCCATCCGGTTATGGGAATCATATCCTAGTATCAAATAACAGTGGGGACTGAAATAGGTTTTGTCTTCTTTCAGATCCACTTCCCATACACCCTGCTGTTCTATTTCAGAAGCAAGCTCCATGCGTCGATGGTTTTGCTGAAGTTCTGTTTTTGTTTGGTCCCAGTCCCTGAAATGATTGTAGAAACCAAGAGCAATGAGGAGAAGACCGGATGATGTGAGAAAAGCTTCAAAATGAACACTGAAAAGGTCGGGTTCCTTGGTGAATTCGTCAAGCAGGTCAAAAAGAAGTCCGTAGACAAAAAGGAACCATCCTGTCAGTAATCTAACGTTATTCAATTTGTGAATAATAAAAAGAGAAATTATTGCACACAGAAGATATAAACTTTCAACAAAAATATCTTCAATATCAAATGGGGATTTCAGAGGGAAAGAGATGAACCATAGTACAGGAATTAAAATAAAAATAAATATGAATGTCATATAGAACTTTTTATCCAGATGCATAACAACCTAACCCATTCCCTAATAGGAGTTATATTTTATTAATATTATGCTACAAACATTATCTCCAAAAGATTTTCTTCATTTCGTATCTGAACTCTATTTTTGTCCAATATTAAAAAAAGTATCTTTGATGAACGATTTCATGCATCATCGTCCAAAAGATATAACTCTGTCTTTCACTGCTGTTCTTGTGACTTGATAATTCATTATATTGAACATCTTTTTCAATAACAAAATTGTACCAATATACGAAGATATTGATAAAAACATCTTCCCCATTCCCCATACCAATTAGCAGAAACCATTATATCATTTCACGTTTATTCAGTGGTCAGGTGAAACTAAAATGAGTTCAGAACTACCCCCGCAGGCACAGAACCAACTGGCTCAGTTGCAGCAGGTCCAGCAGCAGGCACAGGCTCTTGGCATGCAGAAAAACCAGATGGAATCCATGCAGAAGGAATTCGAGATGGCACTGGAAGAGCTTGAAACGCTGTCAGATGATGCTGTGGTCTACCGTTCCATCGGTGAGCTGCAGATAAAGGCTGATAAACAGGAGACCGTTGCCAAATTGAAGGAGCGACAGGAAACAATATCATTGAGGCTCCAGTCCGTCTCTCGCCAGGAAGAACGTATATCCAAGCGGTTCAATCAGCTTCAGGAACAGATCAAGCAATCAATGGGAACCCAGGCACAGTAAGAGATGCCCAGGTAACCCTTCATCATCTCTACAGGGGCGTACTTGTCCCTGTGTGTTGATCGGAGGTTCCAATGCAAGTCGATGAAGTTGGTTTTTATAACAGGCTTCTGGACTACCACGACATCCTCTATCTATGCCACCGCAATGCAGACCCTGATGCCGTAAGCAGTGCTTTTGCACTTTCCGAGGCCATCGGGGGGACAGTCGGACTTGTGGACGGCAGCAACAGGGTTGCAACCCTGCTGATCAAGGAATTAGAGATCGATGTGGTGGATAATCCGAATCCTGAAGATTATGACATGACGGTCGTAGTGGATACTTCCACAGTTGCGCAGTTAAATGATATCAAGCTATCCCATTATTGTGTAATAGACCACCATACTACCACAGCACTCAACGAGAACGCCGAGTTCTACTTGCACCAACATGCCACATCCGTAGCAGAGATCGTCTACAATGTGCTAGCTTGTATGGGTGCACCCATCATGCCTCGCACAGCACTGGGTTTAATGACAGGCATCGTCACTGATACTGGTCACTTCAAACACGCAACTTCCGAGACCTTCCGAACATTTGCGAACATCATCAAGGCAAGTGGTATTGAATATGGAGAGGTCCTGGAACTCATGGCAGCTACCCCACAAGATGTATCAATGCGTATCGCAATGTTGAAAACTGCGTCCCGGGCCAAGGTCGAACGGGTAGGAGAGTGGCTTGTGGTCACATCGCATGTTAGTTCATTTGGTGGGTCCGCATCCTCGATGCTTGTGAACATTGGCGCAGACGTTGCTTTTGTCGGCACATCAAAAGAAGGATCTATCAGAATAAGTGGCCGTGCGAAACGTGATACAGTCAATGCCGGTGTAAATCTGGGACGGATCATGGAGGACATCAGTGCACATTACAACGGTACAGGTGGAGGTCATGCGGGTGCTGCAGGCATCGATGTTGTAGCTGATATTGATGAGATCCTCATGGAATGCACAACCCGTGCAAAAGATATTTTGAAGGATAAGAAGAATCCGTTGAGTTTATAACTGTTCAATGAATAAAAGTTACCAATATTTATGAACAATGATCGTTGGACAGTACTCATTGAACGGCAATTGCTGACAATGATCATTGAACAGATCCACTGAACAACAACGTGATACCATGATAGAGTATTGGAACCCACAGATCGAACGGATGCCTATTGACGAACTTGAAAAATTGCAGGAGAAGAAACTGCGCCACCTTGTGCATTATGTCTATCAGCATTCCCCCTTCTATAGAATGAGATTCGATGAAGCCGGTGTTAAACCAGAGGACATAAAAACGCTGGAGGATGTAACAAAACTTCCCTTCACCTACAAAAAGGACCTCAGGGATACCTATCCCACTGGCATGTTCTGTGTGCCCAACGAACAACTGGTACGCTTCCATGTATCCTCCGGGACAACAGGCAAACCCACAGTTGTGGGATACACAAAGGACGATGTTCATGAATGGAGCACATCCCTTGCTCGTGCCCTGACATCCATTGGCGTTGGCCGTGGTGACGTGTTGCAGGTCAGTTATGGATATGGTCTGTTCACAGGTGGTCTGGGATTGCACTATGGTGCAGAGGAAGTGGGTTCCACCGTACTGCCCACAAGTGCCGGGAACACAGAACGACAGCTTGAGCTCATGCAGGATCTGGGGACTACAGCCATTGCATGCACTCCATCTTATCTATTGTTCATGATCGAAACCGCACGGGATGCTGGCCTGAGTTTCCAGAACGATACAAACCTCCGTGTAGGTATCCTCGGGGCAGAACCCTGGTCAGAAGAGATGCGGAAAAGGATCGAGGACTCCACTGGTATCAAGGCATATGATGTGTTCGGAACGTCCGAACTCAGCGGACCATTGTTTACCGAATGTACCTATCAGGACGGCATTCACATCTGGGCAGATCAGTTCCTCGTCGAGATCATTAATCCAGATACCGGTGAACAGGTACCGGATGGCGAGCGTGGGGAACTTGTTATCACGACCCTTGCAAAGGAAGCCCTGCCTCTCATACGCTACAGGATCGGTGATAACACCATAATAAACAGGGAACCCTGCAAATGCGGCCGCACACATCCCCGTATAATGCGTGTACTCGGCCGTGTTGACGACATGTTGATCGTACGTGGTATCAACGTTTTCCCTGGTCAGATCGAGTCGGTCCTGATGAATATCCCTGAGGTCGGGGAACACTTCCTGGTGATCGTGGACCGTGTCAACGAACTGGATGTCATGAAGGTACAGATCGAGATGACAGATGCAGCATTCAGTGACAAGGTGAACGATATCATGGCACTTGAGAAGAAAGTAGGTGCCGCCCTGAAGAGCGTACTGAACCTTGCTGTACAGGTCGAGCTGGTGGAGCACGGATCACTGCCAAGATCGATGGGAAAGTCCAAAAAGGTGATCGACAATCGAAAGCTTTAAACATTCCAGAATAAGTGTTTCAGATCAGAATCATAAAGGTAATCCTATGAACGATAAATTGATAAAGCAGATCTCACTCTTTGCAGAGAACAAACCCGGCAGGCTTGCGAACATCTCCTCGAAGTTCAAGTATGCTGGTATAAATATACGTGCCTTCACCATTGCGGAAGCTGGTGATTTTGGAATCATACGAATGGTTGTTGATGATCCTGATGAAGCACATCGTGTGCTTCATGAGGCAGGGTTCACTGTCTCGGAAACAGATGTACTCGGGATCGAGATGGAGGATGTACCCGGTCAGCTAGCCATGATCGCGGATGTTCTTGGTGAAAAGAACATCAACATCGATTATGCATATGCCTTTGTAACAAAGACCGAGAAGGCCCTGCTCATAATTCGTGTTGATG
>JAYEHR010000114.1:0-7747 GCA_034659615.1 Methanobacteriota archaeon
TGGTTCGTGAGTTGTATGGTAGAAATGACATATGGCGGCGTTCCCGCCGCATATAAAGCTATCGGAAAGCATAATTCGCTGGCTTATTCGAAATTAGCGAAGTACTGTACTTGTCAACAGCATGACAAATGTAGCCAACACAATGATTATTGGAAATTCTTTGCTCTCTATCGGGTTCATTTGCGGCACATAGCCTTTATTTTTCAAAGGCAACTGATTTCGTGAACCAGATCACAAAACCCATCTCCTCTTGCGACGTTTGCGGGATTCCTGAAATAATTATAATAAATGAGATTGGAATAACTGCTTGCACTTTCTATCCCATCGTTGTTATCCAATACGTATTAATAAATTGTGTCTTGATCTTGCTAATTTTTCGACAGCCTCTCTATCAAAAATACCAAAGAGATAGTATAGGTCCAAGACGAGACTGATTTTTGGACATATGAGTAGTCAGTTCTGTGAACTACTCTTCCTGCCGCTATGCGGCGAGGAAGGAATCTTATGCTTCATTTAAAAAAAATCGTGTTATCCAGTAGACTAGACAAAACAAACAGTATATTATCTAGCATAATCGAAATGTATAAAAGCAAGTGGGGCCATATTATCCTTTATGGAACCTGTAGGGTATCTCACGGAAGTAAATGAATGGTGGATGACTGGTAGCGTTGAGCCCATATTCCTGCAAGAATACCAACGGGATGAATTGCAGCAACTAATAAAACTGCTTGACCAGGAGCGTATTACTGCAATCATCGGTCCAAGGAGAGTGGGGAAGACGACTCTCATGTACCAGTTGATAGATCACCTGTTACGATCCGGCACAAAAAAAGAGCATGTCCTATTCATGTCGATGGACGACCCACTGGTCAAGATGATGGGTGATCCGCTCAAAACCATAATGGATGAATATCTGGAGAAGATCATCAAAAAACCAATACGAGAGGTTGAGAAACTATACGTATTCATCGATGAGATACATTTCCTTTCCGACTGGACACTGTGGCTTAAACGATATTATGACCTCAAATACAATATCAAATTCATAGTTACAAGTTCAAGTGCAACACATCTGTTGAAACACTCAAAAGAATCCCTTGTCGGCAGGATAACTGAACTGAAGATCATGCCGCTTAATTTCAGGGATTTTATCAAATTCAAAGGGCGAAGCGACCTTCTTGACCCCTTTTCCGAAAAAGACATCTTCAATCTTGATATAAAGGATACGATCTTTGAACTGACACGATCCCAGAATGAACTGGTACTGTATTTCAATGAATACATCCTCAGTGGTGGTTATCCCGAATATCACTCTGCAAAGGACATACGCACATGGCAGAACCTCCTTATCAGTGACGTGGTCGAAAAAACGATATATCGTGACATTGCCACACTCTATAAAGTAAAAAAACCCCAATATCTTGAAAATATACTCACTTATATAGCCCAGAACAATTGCCAGACCACATCACATAATAGGATCGCACAGACACTTTCCATCAGTACTGATACAGTTATTAACATGGTATATTACCTCCAATCCACCTATTTCATTGGATCCCTTTCGCTTTTCTCAAAAAACGTGAAAAAACGGATGCGCTCAAATCGCAAACTCTTTGTTATCGATTCGGGACTATGCAATGCCTTGCTTAAGATCCGTAGCATAAAAGATGAGAACATTGGTTTACTTGTGGAATCTGTGATAAATTCAAACTTGCTTGCTTTAAAAGAATCCTGGCAATCCAAATATGTAAGGGATATTTCCTATTTCACTGACAACCAAAAGCATGAAGTTGATATTGTACTGGACATTGGTGGAAAAGTGGTACCTTTAGAAGTGAAATACCAGAACAATATCTATGATCACGACTTCAAGAACCTTCGTTATTTTATGGATGCACATGATCTGGATCTTGGAATTATTGTTACCAGAAAGTTGTTTGAGATGAAAAGGGATATCTTATGTATTCCTGCATGGATGTTTCTACTGATATTCACAGATCAAGTCTCGTACGATCTCGATTAACGATCATACCATTCACTATAAGGAACGGGTTGCTCTGATGTCTGCCAACAAAACGAAAACATTTCTGATCGACATAATTCGGTTTTGAATTAAGGTCAGAGCAGTAAATTTTTGTGCTGAATGGTTGTAGTGGTGGTATAGTACGATTTTCCGACACTCTCGAATACATTTCACTTAGGGAACCGAATGTGACCAATTCGGGATGGATCGTGACTTATCTATCTCCAATCCGGGTGGTACCGATGTTGCAGTATACAATAGCCAACCACGATTTATTCCAGATCCTGCCCGAAGTCGCCAACCTGTTCGCTTCCGAGGACGCAGTCATCCACATCGACACCACCACCGTCCCAACCCTCATCGTCGCAGACATACACGGAGACATGAACGCTCTGCAGAGTGCTCTTTGTAAGAGATCCGAACTCGGATGTGATACGGTGGTCTTCCTGGGCGATTATATTGACCGGGGACCTGCATCCCTGGATGTGCTTGAGTGTTTGTTCTCTCTGAAGCTCAACGAGCCTGATACGATCATCCTGCTGCACGGGAATCATGAACTCAAAGAAACGAACCGATTTGAACGATTGTTTGAGGACCTGGAATACGATGAGGACCTGTATGCCCGGATCAAACGGGTGTTCATCAGATGCTGGTGGGTGCAGTGATCTCGGATACGGTCTTCTGTGTGCACGGCGGGATCCCCGGGCCTGTGAGACTCTCGGAGATCACGAAAGAGGGAGCTTATTCATATGTCTGGAACGATCTGTCTGAAATAGCTGGGATCAATCAGTCAAGCCAGGGACCGGGTATGCGGACCTTTGGCAAAGACGTTCTTGAGCAATTCCTGCGGGTCAATGGATTGGAGAGGATGGTCCGGGGGCACTCGGTGGTTGAAGGAGGAGTGAAGTGGTGGTTTGGGGGACGGTTGTTGTCGCTGTTCTCTGCGCCGGGGTATGGTGGCAGGGGAGATCTGGGTGCTGTTGGGGTTGTGAAGGATGGGGAGTTTGTGGGGTGCAGGGGATGAATATTTTCCAAGACGCTGTTCGCAGTATCAGTGAATGGTTCATAGTAGAATACAAGGTTACCTATTGGATCAGCATGCGCAACGGATTGCTGGCCGTTGTACTGGTAAGGTCCATATTCACCCATATTATCACTGATAGTACTATATACCTATCACAAAAAAGAGATACATATCACTGATAAGTATATATAGGAATCACTATATAATGATAACTACAAATGATAAAAAAAGAATCAAGTGAATATGAGAATATTCTGAACTACATAAGGGACTATTTGAAGATCTCACCAAATTCCATAAATGATGTGAGCACTTCATATGAAAATTATTCAATCGATCTTCCTTTTCGTACAGATGCAGTACTGGAAGAAAATGGTATCATCTATTTTATAGAAATAAGATCAAAAGCTACCATTGACACCATCGCAAGGATGAATCTCCTCCGCGATCTCTGGTCGCAGAATGAAAATACAAGAAAAAACATTCGATTGGTTGTGGCTGCAAAATCATTTCCGGAAAGAGAAAAACAAATAATGGATCAATTGGATGTCATCATGTTAAAGCTTCCCTGGTCATTTAAACCCAATACAAAGGAACAATTTGTATCCAAAACTCACAGGATCACATCGGATAAATCGTGGAAAATAATATCTCGTTTGTTGAAGGAGAAAAAGACGTCAATACGGCAACTATCACTTCTCGAAAATGTATCATATGGATGGGCACATGAGACAGTCCAAACATTGATCCAGCAGAAGATTGCAAAAAAGGATCATAACCATGTGAGTATCTCAAATACGGATAAACTACTGAATGGTATTGCATGGGAGCGCCCGATTGCAAATCTTAAAACATATGAGATCCAGATCCAGTTTAGTGATTCTATGCATGCAGCAAAGGAGATCACAGAAGCTTTTGCGATTCAGGATAACATGCCTGTGGGATTTACCTCATATACTGCAGCAACACTTTACACCGGTTATGGAGTGCGGCATGATGCTGTTTATCTTTATTTAAAAGATGAACACATCGATTATTTCCGGGAACTGTTTGAATCCCATTCAGCAAATGATATAAAGGCAATAATCTATCTGCCTGACAGGGAAATATTTCAGGATACTCAGGAAAAGGAAGGTGTCAGGATAGTATCTGCATCACAGACA
The DNA here is from genome assembly GCA_034659615.1 of Methanobacteriota archaeon. Classification (GTDB taxonomy): domain Archaea; phylum Halobacteriota; class Methanosarcinia; order Methanosarcinales; family Methanosarcinaceae; genus JAIOTO01. Next base: position 4,214 of record JAYEHR010000114.1, read on the forward strand.
CTGTTGGATCTGGCAGGGATGGGATATTCTGCAATGGACATTACAAAAGAAATGGTTTTGATGTATGATACAATATGATCAGATGAACGGTATAATCAGGTATTCCTTAGATGAATTGGGTGTAATTACCCGGTATCTTCATGAGAAAGAAGAAAAGGGTGATCCGACAACTGTACTTATTGGTGGTTGGGCAGTTGATTCATATAATCCCTGGTTTGGATCAGTTGATATAGATATCATAACAAATGGAAGAACACGACAGAGTTTAATGCATTATCTGCGATACGAGCGTGATTTTGAACCATACCGGTTGGCAGGGTTACCCACGAGTGTAAAAAAGGAAACTGAAGCAGGTGCGGTTATAATTGATTTTGCAACCAGGCAAAAGCCTCTTCCTTTTGAAGGAGTGAATAAAACTCTAGATTTCAGTATTCTCGATGGAAACACAGAAACGAGGCAAATTCGTGGAGGTACTGAAATCGCAGTACCAAACCGGGCAACGTTGATCGTTTTAAAATTGAAGGCTATATGGGATCGCCATTATCGAATTGTTCATGGGACAAGTGATGATGTCGTATGGGAAACCGGGAAGCTCATAAAAGATCATGCAGATATTCTTGCATTGATCGATTTCGATCATGGTGGAAATCAGATTGAAATATCCGTACTCGGTGAACTACTCAAAAAGTATCCATTTCTCGAAAGGTCTCTTACTTCAGTATACAATTCGGACGAAGGTATAGAGAAATATGGCAGGATGTCACAAAATGATGCTAAAACTATTATTGACAAGATGATATCCTTAATTCATTAAAAATAATACAAGTGTCCTTAGTTGACGACGTCAAAGAGCAAAGTAAATTCATTGTTCATCGGTTAAGTCCCATCATTCATCTCTAAACCACTGATGTTCGACATGAGTATCCAATGTATGATAAGATCCTCCTGTTGCGCGGGAACCACGAGCTCAGAGAAACAAACCGATTTGAACGATCCTTCGAGGACCTGGAATACAATTAGGACCTGTATGCCCGGATCAACCGGGTGTTCGATCAGATGCCGGTGGGTGCTGTTATTTCGAACAAAATCTTCTATGTGCACGGGGGGGTCCCCAGGCCCGCGAAACTCTCGGAGATCACGAAAGAGGGGGCTTATTCGTATGTCTGGAACGACCCGTCTGAACAGGATTGTGATCAACCAGTTGATCAGGGGACCGGGTATGCGGACCTTTGGCGAAGACGTTTTTGAGCAATTCCTGCAGGTCAATGGACTGGAGCGGATGGTCCGGGGGCACTCGGTGGTTGAAGGTGGGAGAGTTGGTGGTTTGGGGGAAGGTTGCTGTCGCTGTTCTCTTCGCCGGGTTATGGTGGAAGGGGAGATCTGGGGCTGTGGGGGTTGTGAAAGATGGGGAGGTGGCTACTTTTAGGGGGTGAGGTGTGGGATGGATTCACAGCAAAATAGGGACACTACCAATCTGGTTCTTACACGGGGGTTCAGAGGTCTTTTTTGCCGTGTTCGGAGATGTATCTTTCAATGGCATTCCATGAGGCATACCACGTTTGTCCCATTTTCACCGCATCCAGTATCCCCTGCCTTGCCCTCAGGCTGAGATATTCCTGCGAGTATGGGGTTTGTTTTGCGAGTTCCTTTAGAGGTATCAACTCGTCGGGTCCACCCGAGGCAGAGAGATAAACGGTCAAGCTTTCATCCACCGCTTTTGCAATAAAGTTTGCAATCGGCTTCAGGTTTCCCGAATCCGCCGATCGGAGTGCAGAATAGTACTTCTTCCGATCTTCTTTTCTCAGCACCACCGGAGGATAGTCCTTTGAAATAAGATACAAATTCGTAAGGAGGCGTGCCACCCTCCCGTTGCCATCAATAAAAGGATGGATCTCAACAAACCTGTGGTGCAGTACGGAAGCAGTTTCGATGGGGTGGGCTTCCCTTTCCCCTGTTTTCTCGAGCAGGTCATCCATCAGTGCCACGACCTTCGACCAGTCGGGAGGCGTTTTTACCGCACCTGTTATTCGCACGTTGTTAGTACGATATTTCCCCGCATCCTCAATCAATCCGGCAGTCACCATCTCATGCAGTTGCTGGATGGTAACGTGATCGATGGCTGTCCTCTCGGTTGCAAGCTTTTCCACCAGATCAAAGGCCCTTGCGGTATTGCTGGCTTCAAGATGTTCCCGGAGGGATCTCCCGCCGATCGTGACCCCATCTTCCAGTATGACCTTTGTTTCCTGAAAGGTGAGATTATTCCCCTCTATGGCGTTGGAATGATAGGTATGCATCAGCTTCATTTCCTCATGTAGTCTCCTGACAACATCTGCCGGTAGGGGGCGCATGGAATTGAGCCTGTCCAGCTTCAGGTCTATACGCTCAAGAAGTCGCCTGTTGATCAGTGGTGTATCGGTATAGGGCATATTTCCAATTATCCGATATGTTCCGGACTTATATATCGGTATCGGTTGAATTTAGGCATATCCGATACCAATGAAGAGCTTGATCTACCTGTATGGTCCTGGAAGGGGAATCGATGACAAGAGGAGTGACTGCCAGATTTAGGCAGGGGATCGGGTATGCGGACCTTGCCGAAGACGTTCTTGAGCAATTCCTGCGGGTCAATGGATTGAAGCGGATGGTCCAGGGGCACTCGGTGGTTGAAGGAGGGGTTAAGTGGTGGTTTGGGGAGACGGTTGCTGTCGCTGTTCTCTGCGTCGGGTTATGGTGGCAGGGAGGATCTGGGTGCTGTTGGGATTGTGAAAGACGGGAAGGTGGTTACTTATTAGGGTATGAGGTGTGGGATGGATTCATTCCAGAATAGGGACACTATATGCCAGCCCCCGGTTGTAGATGTGCTATTCTTAAAGTTTTGTTACGGTCAGGATGGTTCCGATAGGAAAAGATATATTGTTGTTCGGAACTATATCATATGTTCTTAGTTCAGTTTGCATGTTCATCAATTCAAACATAACTAAGGGCACTTGTATTAATTTTAACTGTCAAAGTTGGGCGTTAACATCGTGTGGTATACCAGTATACCCACACAATGTTAAAAAGAACCATATTTATCTATTGAGAAGTAATGAGAAATGGGTACAGGGTGAATTTACAGCAAAATAGTGACACTACTTTGCTTACTTTCGTTTGTCATAATTTTCATCCATTTTTCACATACTATTTGACAGTATAATGTTTGCCATTAGAGCCCAAGATACGCAATCGTGTAATTGCCCGCGTGTTCAGGGAACTGGACCTGATAGAGCAATGGGGCAGTGGTGTTCGCCGCATGTTCAAAGAAGCAGAGGCTCTTGGCCTTCCTGAACCGGAGATCATTGAAGTAGGGATGCGTGTGAGGTTCATTGTCTATCTGGAGGAGGCCATTGCAGTTGAAACCACCGACTCGGTTACAGATGATATCCAGTCACGGCCCGAGTCACAATTAGAGGTACTGTTGGGTTCACGTCTTGCGGCCAGAGTATTTATCCTACTCATGAAAAATGATGCCGGGAAGTCCGAACTTGCTACTAG
>JAYEHR010000115.1:0-7530 GCA_034659615.1 Methanobacteriota archaeon
CATACATATACTTATTGGTTAATTATACACGCAATCTCCCATTTGCAGTGTCAAAAACGATAGACTAAGCTAATATTCTCTTGCTACAGTTTAGAAAAATATGTGCTTAAATTGACCGGAAGTCAGGTTGTAAATATGTCATACATCTGGTACCACCGGTGATGTTCATCATTCGATCAGTCGTTTCCCATCTCTCCATTTGATGGGTTCGATAACATACTGTTCCCCATGTCTCAGTATTTCGGGGTAATCCTGTATCTCCTCGACAGTATACTTTAAAACTCCGTCCGTATGGAACCGCTGGTGCAGTTCATTCCACGGGATGATATGTGCCTTCCTTGCACAACCAGGGCCATGGCGCAGTTCCACCGCAAGGAACCCTGTTCGACCAGATCGTCGGAGGAAATCGGAGATGCGGTCGATCTGATGCGCCCCCTTATTATCGACCGTGAAATGCTGGGTGAAGTAGAGAGCATTCGCTCCCTTTTCGACAGAAATGCTCTTGCATTCGATCCCCAGGTAATAATCGGGATTCAGGGAGTCAACCAGCACGTCAAGGAACTGTGGTGTGAAGCGGTGTTGTTTGAGTCTGTGAGCGATCCCTTTGATGTTCTCCATCTCGAAAAAGGTATTGAACGATCGTACCAGTACTCTTTCAAACTCTGTCATGTTATTCCTTATCTGGTACTTATGAGTTATATGACTTCGGATACTCTTATGCACATTTTTTTGGATATATCCTCTAAGATTGCGTTAATTTGATGTACTAGTTTCCCAATTAATAACCATATGGGCAAAAAAAGTATGGAAATCGGTCTGTCAATTGGATCAGTACTGGTATTGACAATAATGTTGATCATGGTGAACATGCTGATTCCCGCATATTCGGGCTATGGATTTGTGGCATCCCTGGCGGTGTTCGTGTTGATAGTTTCTGCCATCGGCGTGAAGCTGGCTATCTATGAGTGATCTTCCGGACGAGTGATCCTATGTCAGTGTATACACAGGATCTGCGATATGAGACTCGGGGAAACACGGACATCCTGGATATCTCCCGCGATGTGCGCAGCGTTGTTGATGCCTCTGGTATCAAAAATGGGATAGTGGTGGTCTTTGCTCCAGGATCGACCGTAGGGATCACGACCATCGAGTATGAGCCCGGTCTGGTGTATGACCTGACGCAGGCTCTTCAACGTATCGCACCGGAAGATATCGATTATCATCACAACGAGCGTTGGCATGATGGGAACGGTCATTCGCATGTGCGTGCATCTCTACTGGGGCAGAGCGAGACATTTCCCATAGTACATGGTGACATCGTCCTCGGGACATGGCAGCAGATCATCTGCATCGATCTTGATAACCGTCCCAGGTCCAGGACCCTGGTCGTTCAGGTGGTTGGAGACTGACGTAAAGAGTGTATGTTATCAACAAAAGTGAAATTAGACTGATCCGACCAGCTGGGACCGATCGGACAGCGATTATTGATCTCGTTTTATTCCTGTTTTACCAGGAACTGGATGAACTCAGCGCTAAGCCTGGTTTCCTTGACCATCTTGTCGGTGATATCATCTTCAGAAAGTCCTTCTGCCTTGTACTCAGCTATGCGGTCGTAAACGCTCTGTGAGACCTCCGAGTATTCATTGATGTCTTTCCTGTGTCCCCAAACGTCTCCTTCCAGGAGGTCAATATTCTCCATATCCAGGTACATCTTAGCTGCTTTGGATATGGTTCGTTTGTAAGAACTTGGGATGTGCAGTGCCTTGACATTGGGGCACCTTTTAACAAGTTCAAATATATCGGTGTTGGACGGTCTAAATGCAAGGTGGACGATTTCTTCGTCATTGCTTAGCCTTCCGATTTCTTCTTTTTCACTAACTACTCGTATTTTCATATTTTATCCCTTCTATAGATACCTTACGTTTTTTTTAAGATGGGATGCAAAAATAATATTTTACATTCCACTATTACTGTATATACAGTACCCCATTCTATATAAATATTGTTAGCCATGCTGGGATTTTATTTCAATGTGGTATTATTCTTTGTTTTTTGGGATGAATTGTCCGTAATGCACATATCATGGACCACAATCTTAAGATACATCAGGTTATTATCCAGAGGTATATCGTAGGACTGATAGACACTTTCAAACGGAGGGTCAATTTATTGAACAGCACGAATATTGGAAATGTAACCATTGAATGGCTTGGTCATGCTGGCTTCGTTCTGAGAGGGCAGGGTCACGTCGTATATATCGATCCTTATGTGATCCCGGACGTGATCAAATATGAGGATCAGGCGGATCTTCTCTTGATCACACATGAGCATTCAGATCACTGTTATCCGGAGTCCATTCGTAAGATCAGGAAGAGCGATGCTACGACCCTGATCCCGGAAAGTTGCAGTTTGCAATTCAGGGGTGATGCAAGGCGGATCAAGGAAGGTGATATGCTGAATGGTGATCTTGCTATCAAAGGGATGGAAATCGAGATAGTTGCCGCATACAACAAAGGAAAGCCATTTCATCCCAGGGGGATAGGTGTGGGGTACATCATCGGGATAGCCGGGAAAAAGATATATCATGCAGGTGATACGGACCTGATCCCGGAGATGGACAATATCTCAGTCGATGTTGCTCTACTCCCCATCGGAGGTACTTCTACAATGGACGTGGCAGAGGCCGCAGAGGCCGCTGCCAGGATCCATCCAAAGGTCGCGATTCCCATGCACTATAATTGTGTTGATGGTACTGGGGCTGATCCGGAAGTATTCAAAGAGCTTGTCAGGGATAAAGCTCCGGATGTGGACGTTATCATTCTTCAGGCCTGATCGTGTTGATGCAGGAGATATGTTGAATGTCACGTCCTCGAAAACGCCAGAAACATATTATGAAGGATATTGCATCCGAGCGCATGGTGGGTCTTTTTGAACTTGCGGAAAGGGCATATGTGACCCGTCCCGATCGAAGTGACAGGTATGTGGACCTGGCCAGAAGGGTTGGTATGCGGTATCGTGTCCGAATGCCTCCTGCACTCAGGCGCCGGATATGTCGCAAATGTCATTCATTTCTGGTACCTGGCAGCAGTGCAAGGGTCCGTCTCCACGGGCGGTACCTGACCATCACATGCTTACGGTGTGGTAAGCATGTACGTTATCCTTATCATGGCGATGGAGAAGAGATCAATAAATAAGGGTCTCAGTTTGCTGTATCTGTAGCTCAGCCAGTGACGTAGGATAGGACGTTCTTGAGAATATAGGCTACTGTGATGATGATCGTGCCCATCAGCAGGTATATGATCACATTTCTGTAGACGACATCTTTTTCGGATCCCGCCTTAATGCCAAACCCTCCACAGCAGCTCTTTGAACTGCAACTGGTGCAACTGGCGGATGTACCTTCTTCATCAGGAGGTGTGCGTTTGATGACCGGTAGGGGCTTGAGATCTTTGGTCATAGTTGCATCCATGTATTTCTGGAATATGAGTATTCGTTAAAAAGAACGATGAGAGGGGGATTCGAACCCCCGAGGCGCATAGCACCACAGGATTAGCAATCCTGCGCCATACCGGGCTTGGCTATCTCATCACTATGGGACAATGGATGTAGTACCGACGATAACATATTTAACGTTTATCCAGTATGAAGTGGCAGGCACACCGCAGGTCGATACTTTTTACACTCCCAAGTGGTCTGCAACCTCGCCTCCACCCCGCAACCCTACAAGCGATGGGTGTTCATGGTCGGTCTGCTCCCTTCCGGGCCTCAACTGGTCCCCACGATTAAGATATGAAGACAGGTTCTCCAACAAGCCTTTATATCAACATCATCCAAGCAGGACGGAGCTTCTCAGTTAAGGTGACAGGTTCGAAAGTGTTCAAAACACCTCACATTGGCTTCGGCCCCCGCGTATCGGCGATTTCGGGTTACAGGTAACGCCGAACTACCCGGACTAGCCTGCCAGAGATACACATATGCATTACTGGTAATAAAAGTATTCCTCCATTCAAGCACGTAGACTGTGTGAGAAACTAATTATACTATGCATGTAATAATCATTACATGGTGATTCTATTATGGATGAATTGATGGGGTTTGTAACTGGAAATAATAATAGACAGAAATTGTTGACCTTGTTAGGAGCAAAAGGTGGAATGGATGAACCACGTATCGCAAAGACCATGCATCTGGTGTCTGTGTCCGTGGATAGGATGCTTGAGGAATTGATGGAAAAAGATCTTATCACGCAAGAGGATGGTTTATATCAACTGACAGAATTGGGAACGACTATCGAGCGGAAGATACAGAGTCTCTGATCTTCCAAATTTCCCATAAAACTTTATTTCATCTTTAAACCACTGTCCTCGATCACATATTCTTTTGTGAAGGGGTGATGGGTGGTACCTTTTGATTTTAGTATCTGGAGATGTTTTTGGATCTCATCATCTGTTTCGACCTGTCGAAGCAGTATGATGATGTCCAGTATAAAGGATGCCTCTTTGCTCATAATAGATCTGGTATCGTAGGATTGGACCTCTGTCGTGAATACCGAAGTAACGTTGCTACTTTTCAAATAGCTGGTGAGTGATTGGATCTTTCCACGGCGTTTGAGGGAATCTGGTAGTGTGATCTCCAGGTTCACAAGATCATCTATCAGCAAACGTGTTGCATGTTCGGTTTCGACCAGTTTCTTTATGTTGACCGCATATTCAGCAAAACATCTCTCATCAGGATAATGGTGGATTATGTGAAGTTTCTCACTATCGACATAGGGTTGCAGGTCCCATCCAAGTTTCTTTGCATGCTGGATGAGCTGTGCAGGTGTCTCGTTGAAGGTTATTATGATACAGTTCTCACCTTCCAAAAGACCCTCGTTGATGAACTGCCATCCAAATATAGCTTTTCCCGTGCCTGGTCCACCAGCGACCAGTACACTGCTGCCACAGGGAATCCCTCCGTTAAGCATCTCATTGACCCCCTCGATACCGGAGTCTATGACCTTATCCTCGGGGATCTGGTTGATGGGCCTGATGTTCGGGAAAACTTCAAAACGGCTGGAACCAGTCGTGTAGTTGAATTTCTGGGTCATACATTCTGTACTGTAGGGGGGTTTGAGGCCTATCATCTTCAGGACCTCAAGCTGGTGAGAAGTATGGTATCCATCGTCATTTTTTGAAAGGTATATGATACCGTCCGCAAGGTGACTTACGACAGAATGATGGATCTCTTCCTTCAGCAATTCTCCTGTCAGAAACACCAATGAATTGGATTCCCTTACCATCGAGTCAAGGGTATAGAAAAAACGTCGTCTTTCCTGTTCCACGAATCCAAACCCTATGGGGGTTATTGGATCAATGACAAGTCGATCGGGATTCACAGAAGACATTACGTTGCCAATGTCGATCAGGGTACTTAAGGGGTCCTTTTCAGCAATTTGGCGATTAAAATCACGGATCTCCACGGACTCGTCCAGGAAATCCAGTGTAGACAGGGTCATTTTCAATCTGTCAGATGTTTCTGTTGTAAGAGGAATGTATAGTGTTTTTTCTCCTTGTTTAGCCGCGTTTGACAGCATCTGGAGTGCCATGGTCGTCTTGCCGACACCGGCCGTTCCGGCAATAAGGATAACTGACGGACTTTTGAAACTGCCCAGTATATCGTTCATTCCTTCGATACAGCAGGGCAGATCTTTGAACTCTGTCATTGTAATTTCTATATGGGTTAGGGGTTACTTATACTTTCTTGATATCAGCGGATATTATTACCGGGTGATGGTTCGAAGGCATGGACGATCATGTCCAAGTACATCATTGAACGGTCAATGTTAGACAGCTCGATCCATATGCAGGTGTCTGTTGGTGTGACATCAGGGCTTTATTTGATGGAGTGGAATGGTTCCTGTCTTAATCGACCGTTCTCTTCGACCAGTTGCTCGATCTTCTGCTCGGATTCGACCAACTGCTGGTTACACTGATACGCCAGCTTCATCCCTCGCTCAAATATTGCAATACTCTCTTCAAGGGTTAGCTGTCCATGTTCCAGTTTGTCCACGATCTCTTCCAGCTCATCAAGTGAGTCCTCAAAGTTCGCGTTCGTATCGATCTCTTCTTCCACGATCACACCTCTCCTGTCATATCCCTGGTCATTGTTCCTCTGCTCTTTCCCATTACATTACATTCAATGGACCCGTCCATGACGGTCAGGTTCAGTATTTCACCTTCGTTGATGTCATCAACACTTCGTATGGTCCTGCCATCGGTACTTCTTACAGCTATGCTATAACCACGTTCGATGGTTCTGAGGGGGCTGATAGCATGCAGCCGCCCTGAGCATACCTTCAGGGATGATCGTTTGGTATTCATGATCGCCTCCATCAGATGTATTATCCTGGATATGATCTCATCGATGTGCTGGTAGTTCTGTAGCAGGACGTCCCTGAATCGCTCAGGTCCGATCACTTTATTCAGGTGCTGCAGATGCATCTTCTTCTCGGATAGATCATGTGTCAGTGCTTGTTCCATACGTGCTGAGAGTGAATCGATGTGCCGCATGACCTCCACAAGGTCTGGTACAGCAAGTTCTGCGGCGGCAGATGGCGTGGGAGCCCTTCGGTCAGCTGTGAAGTCTGCTATCGTGAAGTCTGTTTCATGTCCCACAGCGGAGATTATGGGGACTGATGAGCGGAATATCGCCCGTGCAACGTTCTCTTCGTTAAAGGACCACAGGTCCTCAAGGGATCCGCCACCACGTCCCACGATTATCACATCAACCTTGGCGTGATTGAGGATATCGATGGCATGTTCGATACTTTGTGCAGACCGTTCTCCCTGTACTATCGTTGGGGCAAGCAATATATCGGCCGGGAACCTACGTGTTATCACGTTCAGTATGTCATGTATAGCAGCTCCGGTTGGCGAGGTTGCAACACCGATCCGACGTGGGTATCCGGGGATCACTCGTTTATGAGACCCATCGAACAAACCCTCCTTTGCAAGCCTTGTCTTTAGCTGTTCATAGGCCTTATAGAGCTCACCCACCCCATCCGGGCGCAGGTCCAGTACACGCAATTGGTAGATGCCACGGACGGTGTAGACGTCTATGGAGCCAAAGACCAGTACCTTCATGTTTGTTTCTGGCTCAAATCTCAGGGTACGGTTGACCGATCTGAAGCTGACACAACTGATCTGACTATTTTCATCTTTTATTGTAAAGTAATAATGTCCAGAGCGATGTTTTGTGAGATTTGATATCTCTCCCTGCACCCAGATCTGGTCAAGTACCGGGTCTGATGTAAGTGTGTGTTTGATGTGGTTGTTCAGTTCGGTAACAGTGTAGATTCCCATCAGCACTCCCCTATTACTTAGAACACTATGAATGCAATATTATTTAAGTTGACGTGAGTTGGCAGTATCTCCGAAAGATTTCCTACACTTTTTGACCTGAACTCCATTTTTGTCCAAGATCTTCTATAATACCTTTATTTCAACAGGAAATCGGAACATTTATACATTATTAGTATATACATAGTAT
>JAYEHR010000116.1:0-28596 GCA_034659615.1 Methanobacteriota archaeon
CTATCACTCTTCTACATTGTAATAGTAGTACTCGCCTTTGGCTTTCTGCTCTCGATCCAGATGGGACCCTTTCTTGTTCACCCGCGGACGGGATGTATCCTCATCACGCCTGAAGGTGATGTCAAGGTTCGATAGGAAATGGTTCATACCGGCCTGCATGCTGGTCGGCACATGAGCCTCACCGTAGACCGCTGGCTCACCTTCGAACACGATCAGGCGTTCGCTCAACATATCGATCATGTAGATGTCATGATCGACCACCATGGCGGTCTTTCCATTGTTTTCCGCAAATCGTTTGATGGTCTTTGTTGCCAGGGAGCGCTGCTCGACGTCCAGGTGAGCACTGGGCTCGTCCAGAATGTACATGTCCGCATCCCGCGTCAGGCATGCTGCGATGGCGACCCGCTGCAACTCCCCGCCACTGAGATCAGTGAGCTGCCTATCATATAACTTTTCGAGCTGCAACGGCTTTGCGATCTCTGCCTCATAATAGCTGGTGTCAACCTTGCGGGAGATGCTACGCAGGAAATACTTGACCTGCAACGGCGTATCGGCCGTGATGTACTGCGGTTTGTAGGAAATATTGATATCAAGATCAAGCTCTCCCTCATCAGGCACGATCTCCCCTGCGAGGATCTTTACGAATGTCGATTTACCGATACCGTTGGGCCCGACGATGCCAAGGACCTCCCCTTTTTTCAACGAACCGCCATCGGTACGCAGGGAAAAACCCTTGCCGTAACTCTTGGAGAAACTGTCGTATTCCACAAGAGTAGCCACATCTGGCCCTGTTCGCGGAGGATGGACCTCGAACTTGATGGCGTCTGGCCGAACACGCACATTCTCTTCGGGCAGATAGCCTTTGAGGTACTGATTGATGGCGACGCGTACACTCTTTGGATGGGTCACGACACCATAACCGGCCGGCAGACCATAAGCGATGTGGACGACGTCCGAGAGCATGTCCAGGATGGCGAGATCGTGTTCCACCACAAGGACTGCTTTGTCCTCTGCAAGTTCCTGTATGAGCTGGGAGGTATTGATGCGCTGATAGATGTCGAGATAGGGACTGATCTCGTCAAAGAAATAGAAGTCAGCGTCTCTGGCTGCGCATGCCGCGATGGCGACCCGCTGCAACTCCCCACCACTGAGTTCTGTGATGGTGCGATCGAGGATATGACCCAGATCGAGCCGCTCGGCCAGTTCATCCAGGACTCCACGCTCGTCCGTACTCTCAAGCAACTCCCGGGTCTTGCCCTGGAACGCTTTTGGGATCAGATCCACATACTGGGGCTTCTGGGATACTTTCAGGCTGCCATCGGCAACCTCCTTGAAGTAATCATAGAACGAGGTGCCACTATAGTGTTCAAGGACCGTGTCCCAGTCACCCTCCGTTTCACCAAAATTGGGAATAAGCATACCGGAAAGGATCTGCACAGAGGTACTCTTACCAATACCATTTGGTCCCAGCATACCGCTCACCCGACCGGTCTGGGGGACAGGCAGTCCATACAGAGCGAATCCGTTCGTTCCATAGCGATGGGTGGGCACGTCAAGTTCTTCCGATAGTCCTATTATCATGATGGCATCGAATGGGCATTTGTTCACACATATACCGCATCCCACGCATAGCTCCTCAGAGATGATGGGTTTACCGTCCTCACCGAACACGATAGTCTCATCACCGGTCCTCACCCGTGGACAGTATTTCTCACATTCATGACTACATCGTCTCGGCTGGCATCTGTCCTTATTTAATACTGCAATTCGCATGCTGATCACCTGTGCAGATCTATCGTTCGCCCAATATTAACAGTAACATCGTACCGTTAATTGAGCATCAATGTCCATGTGACAAGACAAAAATCGATCACAAGGAACTCAACGTACAGCCAGTCCTTGGCACCGAAATCCTTCGTGTTGATCTTGATGAGGGGGTAGATGATACGCTGGGCATAATATGCAAGTATGGCAATGATCGTCAGGATGGCATACCATTTCGTCTCCAGGGCCACACCTAGCATGAAATATGCCACAAGGCCTGCCACGACACCAATATAAGATGCAACTGCGGTCTTCACAATACTATGTAAATGCTCGGTCCGTTTCTCTACAGGGGTCTTCTCCTTGAGCTTGCCGACATTGGTACTTGCCCCAGAATCAGCCGTTGGGGCCGATGTAGATTCCTTGCGGTCCTTTTTCCTGGAATTGATTTTTGCTGCCTTATTCAATTGGGATCGTCTCCTGGGGCGATATTGTAATCTGGATGTTCATACAACAACAAGGACCTATATAAGCGTTTATTCATAATCACTCTGACACGGATCAGGCAAACTCACTACTTAAGAACGTTGCTGATCCCGTCGAGGGAAATAGCATCCTTCCCCAGGGATCGTAAATGGGATGCGAATTTCTCAGGTCGATCCCCGGAGGGGTGATAAACGATCGTGAACTCAGGATCGATCCCCTCGACCATACTGACCAGCCCCGGGGCATCCAGATGGTCGCTTATCTGTATCGTAGGATATCGATAGTCTGATCTGCCTGTCATCACATATTTTGCCATTGTGTGAGGAAGTTTTTTCAGATCCCAGGGAGGTACGATACAAACACCCTCCTCTCCGCATTCCTCAAGTCCCATAAGATCACCTGCGTCCTCAAGCAGACTGCGTGTCAGTTGCAGGGATCTATCCTCCATTGCAATGGCGCCACCATAACCAATATCCCGCAGAAGTTCCACAGCACGCTGGGCCTTGCCAAAAGCATACGCTCCGAATGCCACGCTGCAATTATCTTTCACAGCATCCTTGAACCCAGATATATCATCTTCAAAATGACAGGAAGGATCTGCGGGGTCTCCATAGTTGGCCTCGGTGATCAGTACATCACATTTAGGAAGGGATGATCCATCCTTCACGTCACCTGTGGCAAGAATGCGTGTCCCAACCTCGTTTTTCCAGTAGAAAGCAACTGCACCTGCCGTGTGACCGGTAGAATAGGTCTTCACGGTCACACCGTTGACATCGATGCTCTCACACATACCAACCGTAGACCCCTTATACTCCTTATCGTGACGTATCTCGAGCGCAACCGCGGTCTTGTCCGTACATACCGCACGTTCCGAGAGCATGGCAGACTTTCCATGGTGATCTGAATGGGCATGTGTTACGAGATATGCATCCGGTTGGACATGCTTTTTGGGAACGCGGGTGGAATCAATGGAAAACGTATTGAGTTCACCATCGTCGGACCTGAAACGTACAGCAAGATGAGGTTTAAAAGTACCACGCGAATTCTTCTGGCGACATGCCAGCACACCCATATCGATCAGACGCTTCAAATCATACCTCATGTGGGGAATGGAAGTTAAGGTATTTACATGTTTTCTTGAAACTGTTTTCTATTTGACAAAAATATAAACTTATTGAATTTCCTGATCAATATAAATAAATTCTTCTGAATAGATGAGTTTTTATTCTTTGTGAACAATGATAGATATATTAGGTACCTAACCCATGAATACTGAAGTGGATCAAATTTATCAATATATAAATATTAATGGAACCTTTTAAACCTCGGTGACTATAATGTGGACCATAGCAAGATCTTTCCGGATCATGGTAATATCGTCGATCCTTATCGTGTTGATCGTATCAAGCGGATGCATTCGAAATTTTGAGGACGAGAGCCATCTCAGTATCACAGCCATGGATATTTCTGCAGAGAGTATCAGGACCAGCTATATGGTCATCAATGTCACCACCTATGTTGAGAACCATGGTGGATCAAGCGGGAATACTTCTATTCTGTTAAAAGCGTTCAATACAGAGACCGATCTCCTTGAGATGCAGAGACTGGACGAGATAGACATCATCGGAAAAGAAAAAACCATAAGCATTCCCCTGACACTTGAACTGCCTAAAAAGGATGGGTACAGGATCATTGCCACGATCTTTGAAGACGATGAGAAAAAAAGCAGTGGAAAAGTCACGCTCTATAATCTGGACAAATTGCAGGCGGATGTAATGGACATAGGGATCGAGATCGAGGAGATGGATTTTATCGTTCGGGAAGTGGATGGAGGACAGGTTATGATCCAAAATGACATCTACCTCACAAACGAAGGAAGGGATACGAGTGCGGATTATCAGGTGCTCATAAAGGCACGGGAAATGGATACCAGGCTGATCGTAGACAAGATCTGGACGCACACGGGCAAGATCGAACCTGAGACCACTATCATACAAACTGTGGAACTAGCAGTGCCTGACCAGCACAATTATGTTGTTGAAGTTATCGTGTGGAGGAATGATACCATTGTCAAGCGCGGGGAAGATCATGTACAGCTCAGACCTGAGATGATAATGAATGAGGATACACACATAGATACCAAAAACATTGAAACCAGCATCTTTGTACAGGAAGAGGAAGATATGAGCCGGGATTATTACGATAAGGCAACATCGGACGAAATGGCGATGCCCGGGTTTGGAGTATTGTTGACAATGGTATCCATACTGTCACTGACGATAATACTGAGGAGGAGAATGAAATGATCGATACTATTCAGGATAAAAAACCTAAAATGGAGGAATATTTCAAGAAGGGTATATTTATCCTTGCCATGATGTTCCTTGTTGTATCCAGTTTTCAGCTCTATTTTTCAATCGATAGAATACTTCAGACATGGTTTGAATACCAGTATGTCCCCATTTTCAAGTCCTTTTACAACCTCGCAGTAGTGGGGATCAGCCTCTATATAATGAGACTATATTTTGTAAAACGATAAATAGACAGACTGGTAATTCTTAGATCAAAAGGCAATTCTTTTGGCGGGATGACGAAATTTCTGAATTGTATCTGGTCATCGACGCCAAAAGACCTGATGGGGGGGGGAAAGGAGTTACAGTACCTTGTTGAGTTCCGATCTCAGTACATCGGCACTGGTAACCCCTGTGAAGCGCTTGACCTCTGCATCATCTTTCGTAATGATAAGAGTTGGGACTGCATGGATGCCATATTTACCCGCAAGGGCATTGTTCTGGTCCACATCGACCTCCTTGACATCCACCTTGTCGCCCATTTCCTTTTCGATCTCCTCAAGGATCGGTTTTTGCATTCTGCAGGGGCCACACCATGTTGCAGTGAAATCCATTAGTACTACTTCGCTCATGTTTACTCACCTGTTGTATAACTGTATCTTTATCTACGTTAATTATCTGATTCTGTTAGCATTGATACTGCATTGTTCGCTCATCGGTATTGCGAACTGCACGCAAAACCACGCGTTTATCATATAAAAAGATACCGCCTACCCTCACGACCGCCTGATATTGCTGTAGTACATGCACTCATCCCTTGAGAACATCGGCATCTCCTCCGAACCGTCGATTATCGTTACCGGTGCACCGCGAACAAGTACACAGGGCACTCCCTCGTCGGCCTCACCCATCAGCAACTGTGCCGCAGACACAAGATTGTCCGCCACGGCCTTGTGCGTGATGTGCAGCATCTTCCCGTATAGGTCGCGTTCGCCCCGGGCATCCTCCACCGGCACGATCCCCGAGGTCCCCAGGGCAACCCCCACGCAACCAAGCCGCATGGGCTGGGTCCTGCTATCCCCGATGATCACACCCACGTGGCATCCATAGTACTCCTCGATCCTTTCCCGTATCATTGCAGCACTGTGCTGCGCATCCTCGGGCAGGAGCACCACCCATCCGTCCGGAGCATTCGAGCCATCGATCCCAGCGTTGGGAGACAGGTTGCCACCTGTAATTGTAAGCGCAGCACCGGGTACACCGCCGAATACCTCATCACACTCCTGCAACACAAGCTCCATCTCCCTGGGATCCAGTACATATTGATCCGCAAGCTCCCGGGCCCGCTTGCCAGGATGGACATCATCCAGTCGCACCAGTCTGCCTTCGGCAGTGGCCACCGCGGACTCTGCCAGCACCAGCACGTCACCATCCTGGAGGTGCACATGGTTCTCACCAAAGGCCTGCACCAGCACGTCCAACAGATCATCGCCAGCTGTTATGACCGGAGTCCGTATCCCGAACATCTGCAATGGCGGGGACTCCCCTTCCAGGTCACACCCCTCCGGCCAGATAATCTTTCATGATCTTGATAGCACAATACTCTCCACACATGGAGCATGGGCCTGTCATAGGACACATATCCTGTGGTCGATCCGGATCGATGGATGCCTCCATTTGCCCCTGCCAGTCGAACTGGGCCCGACGTCTGGCAAGAACCCTGTCCTGCTCATCAGCACCATACTTCATCGAATCCCCGATATGGGCCGCTATCCTGAATGCGATCAATCCCTCCCTCACCTGTGCAGGTGTGGGAAGGGCAAGGTGTTCGGACGGCGTGATGTAACACAGGTAATCAGCACCCGCCCCGCTTGCCATGCTCGCGCCCACTGCTCCTGCAATATGATCATACCCCATTCCAATATCCGTGGGAAGGGGGCCTGCCACGAACAGGGGGAAATCCGAACGGTTGCGGTATGATCTCATATATTCAGGAATGGACCTTGCCTGTACATGCCCGCCCATACCCTCGATGATCACCTGCACTCCTGCCCTGTTGGCCCTGCGAGCAAGTTCTACGTTCGCCCCGATCTCCATCATCTGGGCATCATCACACAGATCATGCACACAGCCGCTGCGCATCGTGTTGCCCAGAGAGAGTACCACATCCCTTGTATGCAGGATATCGAGGACCTCATCAAAGTGTTCGATGAAGGGGTTCTCACAATCGTTCTTCAGCATCATGACACTGGTAAAAGAACCACCCTTGGACACCATGCCCATTATCCGTTCCGAACCTTTCAAGGACTCGAGCATGTCCCTCCCCACACAATGCAGCACCACAGAGCTCATACCCTCCCTTACATGTTGCTTGAGATATGAAAGCACATCGTCCCCGGTCACCGACCCCATGCCGCATTCAACGATCGTCTGGTAGATGGGGACCGTGGTGATCGGGAGGGTGGTGTTCTCGAACACCTTTCTCCGTATGTTGGAGATGTCACCGCCCATGGACAGATCGGTGATGGTATCAGCACCGTACTTCTGGGCGACCAGCACCTTCTCGATCTCGGCCTTAGGGTCAATGCTTGCCGAGGATGTGCCCAGGTTGACATTGATCTTGGTACTGACCCCTTTTCCGATGGCGACCGGCGGGCACCCGTCCCGGGTCATGATAACAAGACTACCATCGGCAACCCTGGACAGTATCGTAGCCCCATCCAGATGTTCCATTGCTGCGACATGCTCCATCTCGGGGGTCAACCTCCCCTTCCTTGCACGATCTATCTGTGTATCCATCATGGTCGTTCACTCATCGTATCATATTTACATATCATTATCGTAATGCGGCCAATCCCGCCATTTCCAGCAGTTGTGGTGAGTTCATATGCCCCCCGATCGGCATCAGATGGACCCCGCGACACATGCTCCGAAGTTTAGTGATGGTCTCTGCAGCGATCCTGAGCCCTTCCTGGACAGGATCATCCCCATCGTCCATTCGGTGTATGAGATCGTCACCGACCCGAATGCCCGGGATATTCTCATTCATAAAACGCGCCATGTTAGCCGAACGCAAAGGAATGATCCCTGCAATGACCGGCACCTCCAGCTCCTCGACCATATCCATGAACTCGGCGAACTGTTCAACATCATACACCGCCTGGGTCTGTATGAACTGCGCCCCCATACGGACCTTCTTCTTGAACTTCAGCAGCTGCATGGGCTGTGTGGGGTCAGTGTTGGATACCGCACCCACTACGAATTCAGGCGCATCCTCCAGTTCGTTGCCAGCCAGATCATACCCCTTTTCCATGTTCCGTATCATTGCCAGAAGCTGTATGGAATCCAGATCGTACACCGGTTTTGCCCCGGGATGGTCGCCTTTGGTGGTATGGTCCCCTGACATCACGCAGACGTTCCTGATACCCATTGCCGCCGCTCCCAGCAGGTCAGACTGGAGGGCTAAGCGGTTGCGGTCCCTGCAGGTCAATTGCATAATAACTTCATGGTCCTCATCGAGCAGCAGTTTGCCAGCCGCCAAAGGGCTCATCCGCATGACCGCCCGCTGGTTATCGGTAATGTTGATGGCGTCCACCCATCCCCTGAGACGGGCCGCATCTGCAAGCATTGCCGAGGCATCGACACCTTTGGGAGGTGAGACCTCGGTGGTTATGATGAAACGATCCGATCGGAGTGTATCGTAAAATGTTGAGGGCATCGTGGAGTAATATGCAGGTTTGGCTTTTAAACTCATCGCGATGAACAGGGGAAGGTTGTGAATAGGGAGGACAATCGTTACAGAAATATCGTTGTGTCATTCAATGTTGACACTTTTTAGATTAAATTCCATTTTATAACGCACAGTTTATGGTAAATCATTTCATTCCGAATGGAAACATATGTAATTTTTTCAGTAGGAGTCTCATTTAAGGCGATACGCCTGTAGGATCACTTCACTCCATGCTCTTTCGGCTCGCAGATATTCTCCAGCAGATCAAGCCGTCCGATTCGTTCCAGCCGTTCATAGATCAATTCCCACGCACAATCCTTCTCCGGGTCCACCTCGCATTTCCCATCCATCGAACCCCCGCAGGGTCCGTTCAGCAGGCCCTTGGGACACTTCGCCGTCGGGCACACGCCTCCGGACTCACCGATACTGCACTGTCCGCACATAGCACACTGGTCATGGAGGACTTCATCTCCCGACATCCCCCCCAGGGAATCGGTGTTGTTCGCCGGATAGACCGGAATGTCGAACATCCTTGCAATCATGGAAGCACCGCTACCACACGACATCACAAGGATCGCTCCTGCGTTCAGGATCTCAGGATCAAGGTCTGTGAGTACCTCGGGGGAACGCATGTTGCATGCCGCCCGTGGAACGGTACCGCCTATCACGTGTTTGCCTGCCCTGACAAGCCGCTCGCACATCTCCTTCACCTCAGGCTCGCCGCCCACATGGAGCTTGGCGGCGCACACACTGCACCCCACCACAAAGATAAGATCCTCATCCTGCAATAACATGAGAACTTCTTCAAAAGGTTTGGACGATGAGATGATCATGTCTGCCTCAGGTATCGGTACTCCACATCCATCTCCTGATCCAGGACGTCACGTATCATCGCTGCGATCCGTGGCAGGTTGCGGGCCTGTCCCTCGAGTTTGTGTACCAGACGATTGATCTGCAACAGCGTGCCCATGAGGATCACGTCCGTGTGGTCGGTCTCGTGGGACACGGCATCGCGTTCCAGAGCCGCATCGCCACCCCTGGCCAGCATCTCCTGCTTGAGGATCAGGCCCTCGGTGGTGGTGATGTTGCTAACACGAATGATCCGGCCTATGCTCTTGTCCTTCATGATACCGGCACCTGCAGCCGTGCCACCGATCGCACACATGGCAGTGGCCATGTCGTCGGGATGGACGATATCCAGTATAGATACCTCAAGATCACCGTCCCTAGCGGCCGGCTGACGACTGCGGATGGCAGCAGCCATTCTCACCACGTCCCTGGTGGGTGCCACATCGTGGGTGCGGATGATATGTGCCCCTTTCTGCACCACTATAGCCGTGGCAGCCAGGCTTCCATAGAGCCGCTGGTCCGGTGGCTTGTCCAGTACCGCACCGACACAGGACTTGCGGGATACTGCTGCAAGCAGGGGTTTCTCGAACACCTTCAGGCGCTCGAACCGATCAAATGTCTCAAGATCATAGATCGGATCCTTGGCCTGCACCCATTTGCCGATGGCCGGATCCAGTATCAGCCGGTCGGCACCCATGCCACGGGCCTCAGAACGTTCGATGATCGAAGCCAGCGACCGCATGATCGCATCCATGCCGAGGGGGTCCCCAGGCACATTGTCAGAAGCCATCACCACGGCCGGACAGCCGTGGTCTGCTACCACATCGATCATCTCCGGATCGACTGCAAACCCGGCCACATCATTGATGATCTGGGCACCCTTTTCCAGAGCCTCCTGAGCAATATCCGCGAACATGGTATCCACTGAGATCACAGTATCCACATTGTCCCTGAGCAGGTCCAGTGCAGGTAGCAGCCGCTCACGCTCTTCCTCTTTGGTGATGGTAGCGGCCAGGGGCCAGGTGGAACGACCACCCACATCCAGGATCGTGGCTCCTTCGTCCACCATACGGTGGGCGACATCCAGAAGTGAATCCGTCCCCACAACGGATCCTTTATAAAAAGATTCACGGCTAAGGTTAATGACACCCATCAGATGTACATGATGTTCGTCACCCACTTTCAGACCGCATATGTCAACATCGACAACCATTGTATTACCAATTCAGAGGTGATGTTATCCTTTATATATGAATCGATGATTAAGAAATGTTCCGGGCCGATCTCACCACATGTGTTAGAAGGGTTGATATCGTCAGGGGACCCACGCCACCTGGTACCGGTGTGACCAGTAATGCTTTCTTGACAACATTCTCGAAATCCACATCCCCGTAGATCTTGCCGTTCTCCTCGGTGATACCCACGTCGAACACAACAGCGCCGTCCTTGACCATATCGGCCTTAATCAGATGTTTCACACCCGTGGCAACGATCAGGATATCCGCGTCCCGGGTGAACCTGGCAGTGTCGTCGGTGAACACATGACACACTGAGACCGTAGCATTGCGATTGAGCAGCATCGCAGCCATGGGCTTACCCACAACATTGCTGTGTCCCACAATAACCGCATGCTTGCCCTGAATATCCACATTATACTCCTCAAGTGCACGGATCACGCCACTCGGAGTACAGGGCACCAGACCCTCATTGCCGATCAACAACTTGCCCATGTTCAATGGGTGGAACCCATCGACATCCTTGGTCGGATCGATGGCAAGCATCGCTTTCTGTTCGTTCAGATGGGAGGGCAGGGGTAGCTGCAACAGGATCCCATGGATGTCATCCCGCTGGTTCAGGGACTCGATGAGCTCGATGAGCTCGTCCTGGGTGGTCGATGCCACAAGAGGTTGGTCCTCTGCGAAGATACCTACACGGTCACATGCCTTGTGCTTGAGCCGCACGTACATTTTCGATGCCGGGTCCTCACCCACCAGTATGGTAGCAAGGCCTGGTGTGATACCAGCGCTCTTTAGCTCGTCCACCTCTGCCTTGACCTCCACCTCCATCTTCTTTGCAAGTGCCCGGCCATCGATGATCCGGGACCGCTCACCCTCAGACATCATTTCCACCCCCTTACTGTAAATGAGAATAGACGGGGAAGCTCGCGCAGAGCTGCTGCACATCCGCATTCACCTGTTCAAGGACAGAATTATTATCATAATTCTGTATAACGGTATCAATGAAACCTGCGATCTCATCCATTTCCCTTTCAGTCATACCCCGGGTGGTGCACGCAGGCGTACCGGCCCGCAGACCACTGGTCACGAAGGGGCCGCGGGTCTCGAACGGTATCGTGTTCTTGTTGATGACAATACCGGCCTTGCTCATGTAGACCTCGGCATCCTTGCCCGTCATATCATACTTGTTGAGGTTGAGCAACATCAGATGGTTGTCCGTACCGCCTGATACGATGTCAAAGTCCCGGTCTTTCAAGCCCTGGCACAGCGCCTGTGCATTCCTGACGGTCTGCTCCTGGTCCTTCCTGAACCCGTCGCTCATGGCCTCCTTGAACGCCACCGCTTTGGCCGCTATCACATGCATGAGTGGCCCTCCCTGTATCCCGGGGAAGACGGACCGGTTCACGTCCTTTGCATATTCTTCTTTGCACATGATCATACCGCCACGGGGACCGCGCAGGGTCTTGTGTGTGGTGGTGGTCACAAAATCAGCGTATGGCACCGGGTTCGGGTGCACACCAGCAGCTATCAGTCCTGCGATATGTGCAACATCTGCAAGCAGGTAGGCATCAACCTCATCCGCAATATCCCTGAACGCTTTGAAATCAATGGTACGGGAATATGCCGAAGCGCCCACCACGATCATCTGTGGCATGTGTTCCCTGGCCATCTCCGATAACGCATCGTAATCCAGAGCCTCTGTGTCCTGATCCACTCCATAGGGTACGATATTGTACAACTTGCCTGAGAAGCTTACCGGACTGCCGTGGGACAGGTGACCTCCGTGGGAAAGGTCCATTGACATGATGGTGTCCCCGGGTTGCAGTACCGAAAAATATGCAGCCATATTGGCACCTGATCCGGAATGGGGTTGCACGTTCACATGTTCGGCGCCGAAGATCTTCTTGGCCCGCTCGATGGCGAGGTCCTCGGCCATATCCACAAATTCGCAGCCTCCATAATAGCGCTTGCCGGAGTAGCCCTCTGCATATTTATTGGTCATGATGGAACCCTGCGCCTCCATGACAGCACGGCTCGTGAAGTTCTCTGATGCGATCAGGTTCAGTTTAAAGTCCTGGCGCTCTGCTTCCAGCTCCAGCGCCCTGGCGATCTCTGGGTCGATTTCTGAGATATGAGACATGTTATTCCATCCATTCTTTTTTAATATATAATCAATGAGATTTACACAGGATCTATGACAATAATATCTACAAGCGATTTATGAGAGTGATACAATCCTACCTTCCACTTTAAGTTTACCCTCAATGAAAAGCTTTACAGCTTCAGGATAGACCCGGTGCTCTTGCTCAAGTATCCGATCCGCAAGGGTATCCGCCGTGTCATCCTCCAGCACAGGAACACATCTTTGCAGGACGATCGGGCCGGTATCCATACCCTCATCCACGAAATGCACAGTACATCCAGCAACCTTCACACCATAATCAAATGCCTGTCTCTGCGCATGCAGACCCTTGAAGGCCGGCAACAGGGCAGGGTGGATGTTCATGATACAGTTCCTGTATTCCCGGATGACCTGCTTGCCAAGGATGCGCATATAACCTGCAAGAAGAACAAGGTCCACATCATGCTCTTTCAGGGTCCTCAGGATACTTTCTTCAAAGGTATACTTATCCGAATGCTCCGATGGAACAATAAAAACAGCATCGATCCCGTGGTCCCTGGCACGCTCAAGGGCGTACGCATCAGAGACATCGCTGACGACCACACTTATATTGGCATCCCCGATGTAACCACTCTTAATACTGTCAATTATGGACTGGAGGTTCGAACCGCGCCCTGATACAAGAACTGCAATGTTGGTAGTCATTGCTCATTCCATACGAGATTTTTATATATTAGAGTTTTGGGATTCATCGATCGTCCAGATGACGCTTTACCCTCTCAGCTATCAGGGTGTCCAGATCATCGGAAT
Organism: Methanobacteriota archaeon; assembly: GCA_034659615.1. Lineage (GTDB taxonomy): Archaea > Halobacteriota > Methanosarcinia > Methanosarcinales > Methanosarcinaceae > JAIOTO01. Next base: position 13,291 of record JAYEHR010000116.1, read on the forward strand.
CAGCAAGGGAATCCAGTTCTTCGCGTTCGATGAGCACCGTGTTATCAACATATCCCAACCGGCTGTACCCTTCTATGATATAGATCGACTGTGTTCTCGTGACATCCGATATGCTGCTCATCAGATGTGCACGTTTGATCATAGCGTTGCTGTATTCGTTGACCCCTGTCAAAAAGGTGTGCGTATAATCCTTTGACACCGCCTTGAACGGTGCCTGGGACGTTGAGAGCACATCATACCCAAGAGTATGGATCAGGTTCAGAATGATGTCGTCCTGCGGAGGAGAGGACCGTTTTTTCTCGTCGTGACCAGAAGTACGCCCGTGCCTGGCAAAGGGCTGCAGGATATCGATGGAACGTGCAAGTGCCACATCCAGCAGGTCCTCAAGATGCAGCACGATATCGATCGATGCACTCATTCCACCTTCCTCATACTTGCTGATCGTGCGTCTGGATACCCCTAGCTGAGACGCAAGGGCCCCCAGTGACATGGAGATCGTCATCCTGGCATCGCGCAATACATCGCCATCGATGGATACATACAGTCCACCCGGTGCGGCCGATACCAGGGGAGGTACGTCTTCCACGAAACAATCATACAGGGTCTGGAGATTGAAGGCGGGTATGTCATAACGCATATATACAACACTGTCCTCCAACATCTGATCGCGGGTCTTGGCCCCTATCAGGAGAGGAGATCCTCCCAGATAGTTAGACAGGGTCCTCATTTCATGAGCAGTTTCCTCATTCAGACCGTCAATATTGTATAATACTTTACAGAATAGAAGGGTATCGTCTTGCCTTGCAGCAAGATCAAAACTTCGAGGTCTGATATTACATCGATCCGAGACTACAAAATTGGCTCGCCTCAGTACATCAATGATCTGATGTATCAGCATCTCCTTGGTCATGATAATTAGTTATGTATTTGCACATCTATATAAGAGTGTCTGATGGTGAACGATGATCATAGGTATCGATGACACGGATTCCAGAGACGGTATGTGCACCACCTATCTGGGGGCGGTCCTCATGGATGAATTACAGCAGTACGGAACAGTAATAGGGGATCCATTACTGATCCGGCTCAACCCCACCATTCCCTACAAGACCAGGGGCAATGCATCCATTGCCATTCGACTGGACACCGACAGACCCGATGAGGTCATGGGACATGTGACATCACGGATAGAATCCCTGGCACAGATGGACTGCGAAAGGACGAACCCCGGAGTTGTCTTTGTGAAGGATACGGGTCACGAACACGCCCGAGCAGTACTGGAAGAGTTCTTTATCAGGACTGTCAGGGAGGTCATCTCCATTGACACTGCAAAGAACATCATCCATGACCTCGGCCTCCCTGCAAAAGGTTATAAGAACGGACGAGGGCTGATAGGGGCCCTGGCAGCATGTGGGGCAATGCTCCGGGACGGATGGGATCATACCTATGAGTACCTGGCGTACCGGCAGATGGCTGTATGGGGGACACCCCGGATCGTGGATGAAGAGAGCGTCTGGAAAGCCGACATGGCCACATATCCGGACACCTGGGACACCATTGACCAGGCAAACGATCTCGTTGTCTGCGTACCCCATTCACCGGACCCTGTCCTTTTCGGGATACGAGGCAAGACCGTTGAAGCTGTCACCTCAGCCTCCAACATGATCGTCTCCGAACCTATTGAGCGCTATGCTATCTTCCGCACGGACCAGGGCACTGACCTGCATCTGATCCCCGTCGAGAGGATAGCCGATATCCAGGATATGCATTCATATACCATTGAGGCCCGGATCTGCGAACCCCCTCACACGATCAGGGGAGGGCACACCATCGTCCCGGTCTGCGACAGAGATGGTAGGTGCATCGACTGTGCGGCCTTTGAGCCCACAAAGAACTTCCGCAACCTGATACGCGAACTGATTCCCGATGACATGGTGCGGGTATCCGGAAGTGTCAAGGAGAACACTCTGAACATCGAGAAGATCGAGATCATATCCCTTGCACGCGCCTACGATATCAGCAATCCTACCTGCCCATCCTGCGGCAAACGAATGAAATCCGCCGGTATTGACCAGGGTTACCGATGCAGGAAATGTGGCACACGATCCGACACCCTCCAGCAACGTGAAAGGGAACGGAACATTGCCCCCGGCATCTACGAGGTCCCCCCCTGCGCGAGACGCCACCTGGCAAAACCTCTCGTGCGCACACATCAAGCCAACGCATTCCCATCCCGGTGATGTGGGGACCCGCACGCACGTTCCACGGTTCAGTCCACCTTGCGAACCTCGTCCAGGTCCGCAATGGGTGGTGCTATTCTTTTGTGTGCGTTGGTATTCACCCGCCAGAGCAGGGAATCGATCTGACTGGCAGACACTCCCAGGGCCTGCTGTACGAAATCCTTGTCCTCTCCCGCAAGCAGCATCTGAAGGATGCGGTCGATCATATCGTAGGACATCCCGAGATCGTCCTCATCCGTCTGCCCTTCCCACAACCCTGCAGATGGGGCTTTGGCCAGGATGCCTTCGGGAACGCACACCATCCGGGCCATCTCACGTACATTTGTCTTGTAGAGGTCCCCAATGGGTTCAATATCCACCCCGCCATCTCCATATTTGGTGAAATAGCCGATCAGGATCTCGGTCTTGTTACCGGTACCCAATACGATGTTGCCACGAAGGTTCGCATAATAATAAAGTATGGACATCCTCATCCTGGCCTTGAGGTTACCATTCACATGAGCACCTGCCTGGACACTATCAGGTATCACATTCATGAACGACTCCATGAGCTCGCCTATATTGATCGTCTTGAACTCGATGCCGAGCTCATTGGCAACCTCGGTGGCATCCAGCACGTCCTCTGAAGGTGTTACATTGAGCTCAGGCAGATGTATGCCAAGCACATGATCCTTCCCCAACGCCTCGACAGCCAGGAATGCAACCAGCGCCGAATCGATGCCTCCACTGATACCAACCACTGCACCATCGACACCGGCCTCGTTGGATCGTGTTCGAATGAACTCAACGATCGTATCTTTTGCTTTCAATATATCCATGATATCTATTCCCAGTTTATCGGTAATTCTATATCTATATTTCTTGTATGTTTGTCATAATCGATGCGGGGGCAGCAAAAACTATATATCCTTTTCAATTGAAGATATATTTTAAAATATATTATCCGGGTGCTCCGATGAAACATGCAACTTCCAATATTCCAGGACTTGACGACATCCTCAATGGAGGATTCCAGAAACCCTCTGCCGTTCTGGTAGCTGGCACAGCAGGTACCGGAAAGACCACAATGGTCATGCAATCGATATACAATGCCTCTAAAAAGAACGAGGTTTGCATGTATGTGACGTCCCTCAACGAACCCGTGTCCGTCGTGAGCAGCTTCATGTCGAACCACAGTTTCTACGATGTCTCACTGATATCAAAGGGAAACATAAGCTACCTGCCTATTGGAACGGATACCCTGGACAAAGGGATCTATTCGTTCATGTGGAACCTGGAAGAAGCCATAGAGAAACTAAAACCCGATCGGATCGTGATCGATCCAATAACAATGATCGGAGGTACCCTTGATAGGGAGACCCGGAGTCGGTTTTTCTATGATATATTCCTCCGGATGAAAAAATGGGGTTCACTGGTCCTTGTGACCGGCGATCTCACCGCAGATGAACTCGCAAAAAATGACCTGGGCCATGTAGCCGATGGGATCATCTACCTTTCGAACGACCTGAAACACGATCACAGGACCAGACACCTGGAAGTGCTCAAGATGCGTGGACAGGGTTACCTCTCCGGAAAACACACCTTCTCAATAACAGATAATGGAATAACGATCCATCCGGAAACGATGCCGGTGGCAGACCATCAGATATCTGATCAGCGGATAGCCATGGGAATCGCCGGCCTTGACCAGATGACGGGGGGTGGCCTGCTATCCGGAACGAACACACTGCTCAGTGGGGACAGCGGTACCGGCAAGACGTGCCTTGGGATACACTTTATCTATCAGGGAGCCAATGACAACGAACCCGGGATCGTCATATCCTTTGATGAGAATGAGCAACAGATCAAAGCAGCCGCCAACTCCATCGGACACGATCTTGAAGAATATATTACATCCGAAAGGATCAGAGTAGTCCATGTGGACCCCGCACTACCGGGTACGGATATGCACACGCTGGAACTTGAAACGCTTATCGATGGGATGCAGGCAAAGAGGATCGTTCTGGACGGGATCCAGGAACTCGATGCCTCACTGGACGAAGGAAGCAAACAACAATATATACGGATGCTTGCAAAACTATTCACATCAAAAGGTATAACTGCCATGTTCACCGATGAGACAGATAGTATCGCATCGATGGTGAACAATAGGTATGGGATGGATACGATCATCGCAATGCGCCATGATGAGATCGCGTCGTGTTTGAAGAAAACGATAGCAGTGCTTAAGATGAGAAGGAGCGAACACGACATACACATACGGGAACTCACCGTCACGAATAAAGGCATCGAAATAGGATCGCCCCTCTTCGAACAGGATGATCAGTGAGACTCATAACACAAAGATAAAGAAACAACATGACACTCTATATCGCAGATTCAGCCGTTTTTATCAACGGATACCATAAGGAGAACTCACAGTTCATCACCGTACCTGCCGTTGGTGAAGAACTGAAGAGCAGGGAGGCTCGTATGCGGTTCGACCTTGCCTGTGAAAGAGGAACACGGTCAGAGATGCCAGATCCTCTCATTCGGGCAGAGGTTGTTGGGACAGCACATCATACAAAGGATGCAGACGAACTGTCCGCCACAGATATTGACATACTTGCAAAAGCACTGGAACATAAGGAAGACGCTGTACTCCTTACCGATGACTATGCTGTGCAGAATGTTGCCGCTGTCATGGGGATCACTGTAGCACCGATCTTCCAAAAGAAGATACGGGATGTGCTTGTCTGGGGCAAACGGTGTGTGGGATGCGGGAGAAAGTTCGATGACGGTGACGTGTGTCCTGTATGTGGCTCTGCGTTTAAGAAGACCAGAAAAAAGAAAATTATAACATGAAAAAGGTACATATTGAATAGAAGAGATCTATAGTAATATTTGAAGAACATTTCTCAGGATAGGGACATATATGAAGAATATCGAAGAACTTGTCCATAAAGCAATGGAATTGCAGGCCAACGGGCTTGTCACCGGTCAGATAGCAAATGAACTTAACGTATCCAGGGATACGGTTACATGGCTCCTGACCCGATCAAAGATAGAGACCACATCTTCTGCCCCAAAGGATATCTCTGTGAACTGGAGTAGTATTGGTAAAAGCTCATTCCGGCTCAGATACATATCGCAGGCCCTCTGTGATATGATGCTTGAATCGATCAGCAAGACCGACACGACTGTGGATATGGTCGTGGGGATCGGTACCAGTGGCATACCCATGGCGACCATGGTGGCCGAGGAACTCGGGGCCGAGTTTGCCATATTCCACGGATATGACAGCCACAAGGAAAAAGAGAAACAGCGCGGGATCTTCAGTCATAACTTTGGGAATGTGGCGGGTAAGAGATGCATCATTGTTGATGATGTGATGTCGTCTGGCTCCACGATCACTGATGTGATCGATCAGCTTCGCGACACTGGTGCGGACCCTGTGGGAGTTGCGGTCATCGTGGACAAAAAGAATACTGATGCCGTGGACGATGTCCCGGTGTGCTCACTGGTACGGATCGCCAGGGTAGACTGATGTGAATTACCACCCGTTGGAACGGGTGGCATCTTACATTGGACCGACAAAATATCGATCAGCGCGAGGGAGATCATTCCACCTGCACTGACCCTACTTTTTCTACAAGTTTTGTGAGCACTTCTGTGCGCATTCCTTCTACAAACTTAATGCTGCCGACCACCAGGTGTCCCCCCCCGTTGACACCGGCACCCTTGATCTCATCATGGAGTTCCCTGACCATCTGCGGGATGTTCATCAGGACGTTCTTTGAACGTATCACCGCAAAGTCCGGACCATACCCAATGGTCACCACAGGTTTATCCTCGAGCTTCTGACACATCCTGTCATGGACCTCTCCCGAGGTCTTCCCGGGAGGCGGGAAGGTAAATTTGTGAGCATGGTTCTCAACATCCAGCACATTTAGTATTGCCCCATTGGGCAGATCCTGGGATTTCACGTTCGGCATACAGGCATCCAGCTGATCATCGATCATCCCATTCGCCTGCTCACATAGCAGATCCACCAGTTGACGATGACGTTTGTGGTCACCGAAGTCCAGGATCTCATCCAAAATTTTCCTCCCGCTGTTGAACTTTAGCCAATATGCCTGAAAATCAAGAGCAAGAGCAATATCCTTCAGCCGATCCAGTGAATATCTGTCTGATACGAGTTCGATATAGTGATGTGCTTCCGGAGCTTCTGAACGATCCCCCACTGCGGCGATCGCAGGCAGGTGTTTGATCTCATCGGTCACATCCGGGTTGATCATCCGGGCCACCTCCGTGGACAGCATACCGGCAGTGATACCAAAGTCCCCACCCACATGGGCAGGATTGACATGTCCCAGCAGGTACTGGTCAACAACGTCATCGGGATGATGATGGTCCACCACGACCATGTCGATACCATATATCTGAGCCTGCCTCATGGCCGGCGTATCCTCATCGGTGGAGCCATTATCCACCATGATCACCAGTGGCAGCTTTTGGCCATGGCGTGCGGCATCCTCCAGAGCGAACGAGACATCCCGGGTCACATCCATCAATTCGTAGAACGGTGCCTTTGAAGGAGAACGTTTATAGTAATAGTATTCCGCATCCGGGCCATTGATCTCCTCTATCAACGGCAGTATAGCCTTCTCTATGGCAACGGCCGCCGTCATGCCGTCTGCATCCGCATGATGACGGAGCAATATGGGCGTGGACCTCATTATGGCCTTTTTGATCTGCTTTGCGACATTTTTCATGGCCGGTCGCAGATCTTCCAGGATGGGGCTCTTGACCAGGAACTCGATGTCAGTGGGTTCAGCCCTTTTGTCGAGGATCGCATCGATGCGCTCTTTGACAGCATCCTCCTTTGCGCCCATCAGGTGTCTCATGCTCTTTACCTCTATCTGGACCCTCTCGGCCCTGAAGGCAACCTCGCCGGTCGCGCTGACGATCATGTCCATGTCGATGTCGGGATAACACCGCACCCCTGCACCCTCGAACGCTGCACATGAGATAATACCAGCTTCGTCGGATATCGTAAATATCGTGGGACCTGATGTCTGCTTTACCTGAATGACCTCGCCTTCGATCTTCACAAGCCTGCCTTCCAGATCCGCAAGTTCGGAGGATAGTCTCACAGGCAGACACTTTTCAACATCAATTGTCTGATACTCGGATATAGACCTGGGTACAAGGTCCAGCTTCCCATCGGACCTGATCTCGTTCAGCCTGACAATGACATGCTCGCCCTCTTCAAGGGTTCCCTGAAGATTGCTCGAATGGATAAGACCACGCATGTTCGAGTTCATGTCCACGAACACCCCAAAGGGAGCGGTATTGTTGACAGTCACGTGGTAGAGCTTGCCCACCTCCAGTTCATTGAGATCACATGAATCGTCAAGCTGATGGACCAGTTCGACACTGCCGCAGTTCTTGCATACCTCTTTCCCATCAATTGGCCTGTCGATGGGTTTCCCACAGACATCACACTTATAGAACGCACCCGCCCCTTTGCAAACCGGGCAGGGGTTGGTGATCTTGATCGTACCACTGCCGCCACATCGTTCACACACAGAGGCACCCTCTAAAAAACTGCTCACATCCTGTTTGGACAGGTCCATCAGGTTGACCGATCTGGCCTTTCCGGAACCCTTACACTCAGGACATTTCTCCGTAGCTACTTCTTTGAACCCCTGTCCGTTACACTCTGTACATTCTTCTCTCATTGTATCGTAGTCTAATTGTCCGATGTTAGATTTATGTCTTTGCTTCATGGGATTGGTCTGCTATATATAAAAATGAATAGCAGAGACCACATTTGTATATCATGTACGCTTGTTTGAAATTATACACTTCAAATATACACAGGTTAATAAACCGTCATACCAATATTGATCTGGGTCTGGAACAAGCAATCTTTTGAACAGATTTCACAATGCTTTCGTGTACAATCCCCTCAGAGATTCCAGGCCCACTACTTATCTATTTCTGGTGCAATAGTTTATTATATAGAACCATCCAACGTTATTCAGGAGAGAAAATACATGATCGAACAAATAATGTTCCCTGCTCTTGTGGTAGGAATTATTATCCTATCCCAGGCCGTCAAGATCGTAAAGGAATACGAACGCGTTGTGATCTTCCGGCTGGGTAGGCTCAGTGGCGTTAAAGGACCGGGGATCTTCCTGATCATACCTATCATCGATACGGTCATGAAGGTGGACCTGCGTGTGATCACCATAGATGTACCCAAGCAGGCAGTGATCACCTATGACAATGTCACGGTGGCAGTGGATGCTGTTGTTTACTACAAGGTCATCGAACCTGCCTCTGCTGTGAATGAGGTGGAGGACTACAAGTATGCTACTGCAATGCTCTCCCAGACCACACTAAGGGATGTGATCGGGCGGATCGAGCTGGATGAGTTGCTGTCCGAACGCGATACTGTGAACAAGGATATTCAGGAGGTGCTGGATGCATCCACCGATCCGTGGGGTATCAAGGTCACCTCCGTGACGTTGAGGGATGTGAGCATCGATCCAACGATGATGCGTGCCATCGCCAAACAGGCCGAGGCCGAGCGTGAGAAACGTGCCCGTATCATCCTGGCTGAGGGTGAGTTCAAGGCTGCTGAGAAGATGAGGGATGCAGCTGAGATGTACCAGGGGGTGCCGGCAGCCATTAAGTTGCGAGAACTGCAGACCATAGCAGAGGTCGCACGAGAGAAGAACATGGTTGTGATCTCCAATTCAACCAGCACAGGAGAGATCGCGGCCCTCACCCAGGCCTTTACCAAAAAAAAGTGATAGGGAACGGATGATCGTATGAGACACGGCACACGGCCCCATCTTCCTTTTTTTCTGCTTATCGCAGCCATCCTTCTTTTTTCACCCGCCTGTGCCACATCGCAGTCCAGCGTACTGGTGGTGGACCTCTCGGATTCCATCACACCTGCATCGGACGATATAATAAAAGAGGCCCTTACCGCAGCCGAGGAGAAAGGGGTCGAGGCCCTTATCATAACCCTGAACACGCCGGGGGGAGGGGTGGACGAGACGCTGAAGATCATAGAGAGCATGCAGCAGTCTCCGATCCCTGTTATCGGGTATGTGTATCCAGAGGGAACAAAGGCATGGTCTGCGGGCACGCTCATACTGATCAGCACGGATATCGCAGCCATGGCTCCCCATACGATCATCGGTTCCGCCCAGCCCGTCAGCATGTCACCAGGGGGCATCGAGCCGATCGAGGATTCCAAGATCGTGAACGCCCTGGTGGAACGTGCCACCGAGAACGCACGCATGCATGGGCGCAATGAGACCGCTACCGAACGGTTCATCACCGAGAATCTCAATCTCAATGCCGAAAAGGCATTGGAGTATGGGGTGATCGAATTCGTGGCGTCCGATATTGAGGACCTGCTGACCCAGGTGGACGGCCAGGTCATCAAGGATCATGAACTGGACACCAGGGAAGCCGAGATCATATACCACCAGCCGTCCCTGGGCCTGTCCCTCATGGACATCATCTCTGACCCGATCATCTCCTCGCTACTGCTAATGCTGGGGATCTACGGTATCGTGCTGGGTATATCGAACCCGGGATTCGGGGCTGAGATCTTCGGAGTGGTTGCCATCACCCTGGGACTGATCGGAATGGGGTTCGATGTGAACATCGCCGCGCTCTTCCTTATCGGCGTGGGAGTGGTATTACTGGTACTGGAGTTACAGGCCCCGGGGTTCGGGGTGTTCGGGGTCGCTGGGGTCGTGTGCCTGATGGCAGGAAGTATCTTCCTCATTCCCATGGACTTCCCACGCTGGTACACGCCGGCCAATGTGCAGCAGTCCATGATCTTTGCCGTCGTGGTCCCCACGGTGATCGTGGGGCTGTTCTTTGCATTCGCCCTGTACAAGGTGATCGAGGTGCGGCACCGCAAACCTGTGATCGGGGAGGATCCCACCGGGGATACTGCCGAGGCCATCGATCCCATCGGTCCGGCCAGGCCAGGATATGTCCGCTATCAGGGGGAGTACTGGAAAGCACGCTCTGAAGACGATATTGACGTAGGAGACAGGGTCGTGATCACTGGCAAGGACGGGCCTGTGCTTCTGGTGAAGATGAGCGATGAGCAGCCCTGAGCTCATTCGCTGCTGCGTATCGTCTTGATGACCTTCTTCTTTTTATCAATGGAACGACGAGCTGCATCATCGACCGCCCTTTTCATCTCCTCGAAGTCACGGGGCTGTTCCTCGCCGATCATCTTCTTGATGGGAGTGTAAGCCGATTCACGGAAACGTGGGGTGAAATCGCGTAGCTGGCCGTCGATCAGGACCTCAGCGCCGCTACCCTCTTCCACATGACCGATGATATCGATATCAACACCGGCATCTTTCACGGTGGTCATGATGGTATCCGCATATTCCTGCGGTGCAATGATGAGCAGGGCATCCAGGGATACACCCAGGTAATCGATCTTCAGGGATTCCAGCATATCTAGTACCTTTTGGTTGACCAGGGGACGCATCCGTGACTCGTCGAAGACAAGTTTCACGCCGGCCGTGCGGGAGATCTCCTTGGCGTCGCCGCGGATGCCTCCGTTGGTCACATCGGTCATGGCATGGACATGTTTGGTGAGCCCGGAGTTGATCAGGGCCTCACAGGCATCCAGGAACTTGATGTTGATGGTCTCGTCCACCACATCGTGCATCCCGTAATACAGGGCCGTGGTGGAGATGGTTCCCCCGCCTGCGCCTTCGGTCATCAGGACGACATCTCCCACCTGGGTGCTCTCTCGGGCGGTCAGGTCCGAGGTCACACCCACGGCACCCACGCCACCGGTCATGCGCTCCCCGATGACCATGTCGCCACCAATACGCAGGGTGCTGCCTGTGACCAGGGGGATGTTGGTGAGCTCGGAGACGGTGCTGATGCCTGCGATGTGATCGAATATCCTGGCCACGTCACCGTCATCGGCCACATGGATGTCCGAGAGCAGGGCCGTGGGACGGGCTCCCATGACATACACGTCACGCAGGGAGGCACGGGCCACGTGGAACCCTGCCAGGAACGGGAAATCACTGAGACGCGAGTGCATGCCGTCCACGGTGATGATGAGGTATTCATGGTTGTCGATACGGACCGCGCCGGAGTCGTCCAGATGGGTGGAGTCAACGGTCGCACTGGTCCTGCCTATGACCTCGGCGATCTTCTCATGGGCATGGAAATCACCCAGTCCACGGGAGCCGACCCCGAACTGGCCCATGGTGACGCCGGAGATGGTGGATGTGAGGACCTCGCCCTGCACGTCCAATGTGGCCCTGGCTTCCGTGATGGCCGCTCTCGCAAGGTTGCGGGCATGCTCGGTACCTGTATCCTTGACCTCCAGTATACGCTCTGTCAGCCGGTCCTCAATATCTGATTCTCCCTTGCGCAGGGCACGTTTTGCATAACCTTCTATATCCATGATAGATCTTCCTGATAGCTTAACACATATCCACGAAATTTCGTAGCATTTGCAGTCCCATCTCCCCACTCTTCTCCGGGTGGAACTGGGTCCCTATGACATTCCCGGCCTCGTTGACAACGGAGGCTGCAAAACGGACGCCGTACTCGCAGGATGCGAGGGTGTGGGCAGGGTCTGCATCCACATAAAAGGAGTGTACAAAGTACACATAGGTCCCATCGGGTATGCCGTTGAAGAACGGGTGGTCCTGCTCGATCGTGAGAGAGTTCCAACCCATGTGAGGGACCTTCAGATCCGTATGTGGGAACCGGACGACGTGCCCCGATACCAGGTCAAGACCAGCCGTCTTCTGTCCCTCCTCGGAATGGGCCATGAGCAACTGCTGCCCGAGACAGATACCGAGCATTGGCCTGCCTGATGCCACATATTCGCCAATGACATCAAGGAAAGGGACGATATTCGTCATGGCATCGGAAAAAGCACCGACCCCTGGAAGGATCACACCATCGGCATCCCGGACGTCAGCCGGCTCCTTTGAGATAACGACCTCTGCACCGGCATGTTCCAGTCCTTTGCGAACACTTCGAAGATTGCCAAGCCCATAATCGATGATCACGATCTTTTTCATGAGGATTAGAATATGGTTTTGGTACATCAATGTAACGACAAAAATGTTAGGATAGTGGTTGAAGTTAATATTCCAGTCACACAATTTATATATGATGTCATAGGATTTCCATCTCCCCATAAAGAGCAAATTATGGTTTAAATGGTGGTCAAATGAAATGCAAAAATAGATTATTCAATGACGATTCTGCGATAGAGCTTCCGATCAATATCGTAGTGATGCTCGTGGTCGGTATGGTGGCGCTGGCAGCCCTTATTGCCATCATACCCCCGCCAACCAAGAACATGTCGGTGGATATACAGGAATCAGGGCTGAGCACCAGTGTCCTCACGTCCGGCAATACGATCATAGTCGATGCCGTGACCGCCCAGAACCCACTGACGATACTGGTCAAGATACAGGCAATGGATCCTGATGGAGAACCTGTCCGTGATGCGAATGTAGTACTGCGCGGACTTGGGGGTGTGGCTACCAACAATACTGATATCAACGGAGAGACCACACTGATCACAAGCAGCGCCCCCATCGAATTTGGTGCGAACCAGAACGAAGGGACCATGGACCTGACAATATCGGCGAACGGTTTCTATGACTATGAGAAAACGGATGCCGTGATGATCATCAAGACAAAGTGATGGCTGATCCATGCTGCCACTGCGCTTTTTTCGCGATGAGAAGGGGACCGTCGGCCTTCCCATCCGTATGGTGGTGCTTACCACCATCGGACTTATCGGTTCTGCCGTGATCCTTGCGGGTATTGTGAACACGCCGGCTCCGCCCCGGCCGATGTATGCAGTGTCCAACATCAGCAACTTTTCCATACCGGCAGGCTACGGGGATTCCCCTCCCCTGCTGATCACGGTCCGGAATGTGGAGAACGTACCTGTGGGAGGGTGTAATGTGGTGATCAGGGACCCTTCCCGGACCGTGGCCACAGCAGGAGTTACCAATAGCGATGGTGAGATCGTCCTGTCGCTTAACAACGCCAGCCTGCCCACGGGCAGGCATGAAGGATACGTCTCCGTGAAGGCCATGGCCGAAGGATATCGGGACTACTCGGACAGCTATCTTGTGAAGGTACGAGCGAGCTGAGGGAGAACACACGCCGCTCAACATGTCCGTGTCAATTGTTGGTGGTAAACAATAAGTAGGAGGCAACAGATGTTTGTGTACTTATGTATTGTTAACATGAAGGTGAGAATAATATGTCAGAAGATCCACTTCAGGTCATTATCGATTCCGATGCAGAATTTTTCCAGCTTCTTGAGGAAACACGTGAGACCTCTTTCCAGGACGATGGTATTCCATTAAAATACAAGCTTCTCATGGCAATGGCCCTTGATGCATCAAAAGGTGCCGTGAACGGTGTAACATCCCTTGCAGTACAGGCCATGGAAGCAGGAGCCACAAAAGAAGAGGTCATGCAGGCAGTAAAGGTCACCCACTACATCTGCGGTGTCGGCAGTGTCTATGTTGCTGCAAATGCTTTAAAGGATGTCCTTTGATCCTTTTTTCCCCTGTTTTATTTTCACAATTTATTTTTTAAACCAGCCAAAGCTCACAACCCCCACACTATCAGCACACATCAAAGAGATACCATGCAATTAACAGAAAAGATATCAAAGAACAATTTCTATTCATTTCTTTGGCATGCCTCATTCCTTGCATTTGCACAAAATTTCATGGACATCAACACGATCATTCCAGCCATGATGATCGATGCAGGTGGAAAGGCAATTCATGTCGGCATACTCACTGCCATCCTTATCGGTGGGGGAAATATGTCTCAATTGCTCTTTGCCCCTTTTTTGAATAATGCCAAATTCAAAAAAGGATTTTTGTTAGCAGGAATAAACGTTCGGGTTATCTCACTGATCGGAATGGCACTGATATTTGTCTTATCCCCTAACGTAGCAGACCATCTTGTCATGGCAAGTATCTTTATTATGATCGCCCTGTTTTCAATTAGTGGAGGCTTTGCTAACATCTGCTACACTGACATCCTGGGAAAATCGGTGCTTCCAGAAAAACGAAAACAATTTTTTTCATTAAAGGAAATTGCTGCGGGTCTGGGATTGATCATCTCTGCATACATTGTTCGCCAGTTGCTTATCATATATGAGTATCCAACGAATTATACGATCCTCTTTTTTCTTGCAGCGGGATTACTCGCCATTGCAACCCTTGGTTTCTGGAGAATACAAGAAGTTGCCGCCGAACATGCCCACATCTCTCAACTGAAAGACTACATTCAAACGACAAAGAATGAGCTTAAAACAAATAAACGGTTGAAGTATTATCTCCTATTGATCAACACCCAGGGTTCAACCCTGGCACTGATGCCTTTTCTCATACTGTATGCAAAGAGTGTCTTTAGCGCGGATAGTGCAGCAATTGGAAACTATCTCTTCCTGAAAGTCGTAGGAGGAGTGATCGCTGGAGCCCTTATGGTCTATTTTTCTCAACTGATCAAATACCGCCATAGCTTCTATATCGTTTCCCTGTTATCAATCCTCGTTTTAGCATCGATCCTGGTGTTTCCGGGACCAATCCTTTTCCCGTATGTGTTCCTGATCGCGGGTTTACTGTACACACTTCATCGAATCGCGATCGGTGGCGTATTACTGGAGGTCACCAACAATAAAAATAGAGCATTATACACCGGGTTAACCGGTGCAGGTAATATCCTTCCCGCCCTGTTTCCCATAGCAGGAGGATGGATCATTTACCAATTTGGTTTTAACACTTTTTTCCTCCTTTTTATTGGGATCCTCATGACATCGTTTTATTATATCTATCGATTGGATTGCAAACTATGAACAAAATATGTGGTTCAGGGATCTTGTGAAGGTACGTGCTGGTTGAGGGATCCCTCACGCCGTCTTCCTGTTGACCAGGTAGAACTTGACCACCACCCCTGCGGCCAGCACACCCGCCAGGGCGAAGGAAAAATAGGGCGAGCGTATGACATCCCAGCG
>JAYEHR010000117.1:0-7439 GCA_034659615.1 Methanobacteriota archaeon
CTGAGATCACGTCCATCGATCGGTGCCTATATCAGGACTGATGCCTGCTCCGGCTATTCTCTTACTCCTATTCCCTCTCTCCTTCCCGTGCTCCCCTTCCCATTTCCTAAAACTATCCGTCGCCTCTGCAATAACATATATATACTTTCAATCTCTATAGGGGATTTGCTTCAGGGCAAAGCCGCCCGGAGATAGGTGCTCACGCTCTTGTGAGTATCGTTAATCAAAAGGGGCTCGTGGTCTAGATGGTTATGACATCGCCTTGACATGGCGGGGATCCGGAGTTCGACTCTCCGCGGGCCCACTTTTTACAAATGCGATAAGTTTAAATTATAACACAACGTGTATTGGATTCTCCCAGTGCCCAGGTAGCTCAGTCTGGGAGAGCGCTGCCCTGAAGAGGCAGTTGTCCCCGGTTCGAGTCCGGGTCTGGGCACCACAGTACAATCATATGCACATCAGTAGTGTAGCGGTTATCACCGGGCGTTGCCAACGCTCGAACCCGGGTTCGAATCCCGGCTGGTGTATATCTCTCTTCTTCATTTCTTTCAAATTTATCCTAGTTTGCCACGTTTGACCTTAGCATTAATATCAAGATCCACCTTGACCTTGTGGATCGCACGATCGAGCGCCAGGCCCCGTAGCAGCCACCGCAGCGCCGATGCTTGGGCCTTCTGATCATCAGGGAACCGCTCTTTCACTATTCTGGACGGCTCCTCCCCTGCTTCAACGACCAGGTCGGACAACTTCTTCGTGGAGTATGTATCACGCCCGCCAACCTTCAGGTTCTTCATCGTACTGAACCCCGGTGATGGGGCACGGTTGACACTGACGATCTGCTTCCTTAAATTCTCTGATATGGGTGCCTGTCTCACATCTGCAACGTACCTGTTCTGTGGCAGTTGTTCTGAAGCCGATGTGGGTGGTGCTGCAAGTCCGTCCGCAATACTGTTCTGGTCCCGAGGCACCCATTTGTACTCGATCTTGAGATCGTGCTGGTCGGTGAACCTGTTGATCCGGGAGGTCAGTCCCTTTAGTGTCGAGTTGGATATCCGCCACTCACCTGCCATCTGTTTGATGACCAGTTTGCTGTCGCCCCTTACCTGCAGGGGACCGGTTCCGTGCCTCCTGACATAATCTTCCAGGCCTTTTTTCAGTGCGGTATACTCGGCGACGTTGTTGGTATTGTCTTTATGTGGTCTCTTCTCATCCTTGCCCTTGATCAGTTGGCCAGAGAGATTGAGCACCCAGCCAAATCCCATACGTCCGCCCGGGTTCCTGTCGCATGATCCATCGAAGTTCAGTGTATCCATAACGATCGTTCATAATATTGAATATGTGTTGATGTTGCTGTACTGGTGATGGGGTGTGGAGTATGTCAATATTCAAGTTTCAATCCAACCCCGACCTCCTTGAGGTTCGCAACCTTCGCAAGTTCAATTTTCGAGCGCAGGTCCGTGCAGTGGCAGGCATGCAGTTCTTCAGGAGCCAGTCGTTCCAGGTATCCCAATGTTCCCTCAAGCTGTTCTCTGGAAGGGTCCAGAAGGTGAAGACCGCCAATAATATCGATCACACGGTCTTCTTTGCATATTTTCCTGGCGTATTCTGTGATGTTGCAGATGCCCGAATGGGAGCAACCAGTAATGATCACAAGACCTCTTTGCGTTCTGTAAGCAAGAGCAGTATCATCAAGTAAGTAATCATCGATCATGCCGTGTTCACTCACGGTCTTTCCGATGGACATTTTGCCTTCAAAGTCGAATTTTCGTGGGATCTCTCCCAAAAACACCAGATCTTGTGTCAACCAAACAGGCTCTCTGCTAAGCCGTACACGGAAATGCTCTGAGATCTTCTCCACTGACAACGTGGTCCCGATCTCACCAATTCCTTCCATGTGTTTTGTGTAGAATACCTGTGGATGGGCTGTAAGGGTTGGCTCGGAATGCATGATGCCCTCTATCCGGCCCTCTGTGTATCTTCGGATCAGTGGGTCAAGACCCCAGGTATGGTCCAGGTGTCCATGCGAGAGTGCCAGGTGGTCAATATCCAGGAGGGTGATCCCCATCCTATATGCATTTTCCAGGAAAGCATCAGAGTACCCTGTATCAAAAAGGATCTTCTTCCCGTTGTCATTGATAAGGAACGATAGACCTGGTTCTCCATGGAAATACCGGTCGATCAGGGTATTATTGTCTACAAGGACCGTTAGTTCCATTTTATATCACAACTAAAAAATGTAATTCCAAAAGGATTCAGTCCTTTTGTTTGCTTTCTTCCAGTGCTTCCTGCACGATCTTCATGGCACACAGCTCACCGCACATCGAGCACGCATCACTACTGGTGACCCGTTTCTCGCGGATCGAGCGGGCATGTTCACCATCAATGGCAAGATCGAACTGTGTTTCCCAATCAAGGTCCATTCGGGCATGCGCCATCCTCTCGTC
This sequence comes from Methanobacteriota archaeon, assembly GCA_034659615.1. GTDB lineage: Archaea > Halobacteriota > Methanosarcinia > Methanosarcinales > Methanosarcinaceae > JAIOTO01. Next base: position 2,445 of record JAYEHR010000117.1, read on the forward strand.
CCGGGCACGGCTCCGTTCCCGCTGGCCTTCTTTCGTCAGGTCCGCGGCATGGGCAGCGATCTTTGTCACAGTGGCTCCTTCCCTGATATCATCCACTGTAGGGAGTGCCAGATGTTCGGAAGGGGTCGTCATGCACAGGAAATCCGCACCGTACATGCATGCGATGGTCCCGCCAATGGCACCGGTGATATGGTCATAACCCGGGGCAATGTCCGTGACCAGTGGGCCCAATAGGTACAGGGGTGCATCATGGCACAGTTCCTTCATTCCACGCACGCTCAGTGCGATCTCATCCGCAGGTACATGACCGGGCCCTTCCACGAACGTCTGGATGTTAGCCTCACGGGCTTGTGTTACCAGTTCGCCCAGGGTAATGAACTCCATGAATTTCGGGGCATCGGATGCATCATGTATACATCCCGGGCGCATACCGTCGCCCAGACTCAGCGTCAGGTCGTATTCACGCGCGATCTCCACAAGATAATCATATTCGGAGTAAAAGGGATTCTCCTGATCATTATGTAACATCCAGGCGATGGTGAACGAGCCACCACGGCTGACCACATTTGTGATCCGATCACCTTTCTTAAGCCTCTCAAGGGCATTACGGTTGACACCTGCATGGATGGTAACAAAATCCACACCATCTTTAGCGTGTTTGCGCACAGCATCGAACATATCATCCGAGGACATGTCCACAACCGTTCTGTGGGACGATGCGGCCTGATAGATGGGTACTGTTCCAATGGGCACATCCACACTGTCCATGATCTGCTTCCTGATCGCATCAAGATTGCCGCCGGTCGAGAGATCCATGATGGTATCGGCACCATAAGCCACAGCGGTCTTAGCTTTCTGTACTTCCTCATCAATATTCACAAAGTCGCGGGATGTCCCTATATTCGCATTCACCTTTGTGCTCATATACTTCCCGATACCAAAGGAACGTGATCGTCCTATGATATTATGCGGTATGGTGATCAGGCCCCTGGCAACACATGAGCATACGGTCTTGGCATCAATGCCCTCCAGTTCTGCCACGTTTCTGATCGAGGGCGTGATCGTACCGTTCTTCGCATCTTCCATTAATGTCATATATGACTCCTGTTGTGATCGATGATCATTAGTGGTGCAGATACAGCGCGGATACATATATATGTTTCACAGGAACAAAGGGGTGCACACTCTCATAATCTTGATATATTATTAGATCACACTTATCCTAAGGGATAGCGGACGGACATACTGTATCATTAGAATTGTCTGTGTCCCATAGTTTCAAAATGGGGAATTGAAATGACAGCAAAAAAGTATAGCAGGATCATGATCGCAACTGATGGGTCTGAAAATTCCACAAAGGTCATCAAATTCGGAATAGAGCTTGCAAAACAGCTTGGTTCAACGGTGTATGCCGTGTTCGTCGTTCCGACCAATGTGGCATCTTCGATGCCAGCCGGCTCCAGGATGATGACGTGGCAAGTTCCTTACGATATCATGAAAGAGGAAGGAGTAACAGCGACATCGTATGTTCAGGAAATTGGAAATTCCACAGGAGTGGATGTAAAACCTATACTGCTTGAAGGTCACCCAAGCGATGAACTGGTCAAGTTCGCACGGGACAATGCCATTGACATGATCGTAATGGGGACGCTTGGACGCACTGGGATAGAGCGGTTCCTGCTTGGGAGTGTGGCAGAGAACGTGGTCAGGCATTCCGGTGTGGAAGTGCTAGTGGTACGGTAACCTGCTGTATCCATCTCCGTTTTCATCTCGTTGAGTTCCATATTGCAGCCAAGTAGTTTTATCTATGGTCAACCACATGTACATCCCGGACCAGCATCACTGGTTGTAATTTTAACTGAACGGATCCGCTGAATAAATATGACCACGGTAGTATTTGCAGAAAAGAATAAAGCAGCAGCCCAGATCGCCAGGATATTGAACGGCTCCGAGACAAAACGTATGTCGGTGGACGGGCTACCCGTATATGAGTTCACACTCAGGGGAGAGCACTGGGAGATTATGGGGCTTGCAGGCCATATTACAGGATACGATTACAGTGAGGAGTATAATGACTGGCGCTCGGTGGCCCCGCGCACTCTACTGGATGTCGAACCTATAAAGAAGATCACCAAAGCGAACTATGCCAGTGCGATCACAAAACTAGCGCGTGGTGCAGATCGTATTATCCTTGCCTGTGACTACGACCGTGAAGGGGAGAACATCGGATTTGAGGCAAAGGACATTGCGGCAAAGGTCTCCCAGGCACCGGTAAAGCGGGCTCGGTTCTCATCCCTCTCTGTCGGGGAGATCAACAGGGCATTCGAGGCCCTGGTCGAGCCGGACACAAATCTGGCCATGTCCGCCGAGGCCAGGCAACTCCTCGATCTGAAGATGGGTGCGACATTCACTAGATTCGTTACACTGGCAGTACGCGAGCGTGCCCGCACGAAAGGTGTATTGTCCATTGGACCCTGTCAGACCCCTACCTGCGGGTTCGTGTATGAGCGTGAGCGAGCCATACGTGAGTTCATATCAACTGATTTCTGGAAGATCGAGGCCCTGTTCAATGCAAAGGGTGTGGACTTCAATGGCATTCACCGTGGTGGGAACATCAAAGACAGGGATACAGCGGCTTCGATCTACAATCAGATACAGAACTGCAGGACCGCAACCATCCAGAATAAAACCGTCAAGGAGAGCATTGCCAACCCTCCTTACCCGTTAAACACCACCGAGTATCTCAAACGTGCGTCCAACTATCTGGATATCAGTCCGGACCAGGCCCTGACGGTGGCCGAGCAACTGTATCTGGCAGGTCTTATCAGTTATCCCAGAACAGAAACGAACAAATATGCAGAAGATCATGATTTCAGCTCGATCCTCACTGATATGAAAAAGAGCGTGTACGCAGAGTATGCTATCCGTATCCTGTCACGATCTCCGATCGCTCCTCACAATGGGAAAAAGGACGGACATGATCACCCCCCGATCCACCCTATCAAGGTCGCATCCCCGGAGATGGTCAAACGTACGGTCCGGCTGGAGCATGCATGGGACGTATATGACCTGGTCGTTCGACATTACCTGGCAAACCTGATGCCTGCGGCCATCTTTGAGAAGACCCGACTCGTGGTACTGATGAAGGACGAGCTCTTCGATTCTACAGGCTCAGTGCAGAAGGACGCTGGCTGGATGACGGTCTATCCCTTTGAGAGATCCAGGAACAAGACGCTGCCGGGTGTAGCGATCAATGAGTCGGTAGATGTGAAGAAGATCACGAACACCAAATCCCAGACATCTCCCCCGAAACGACTGACCGAAGCTGAACTGCTGACCCTCATGGACAAGCATGGCATCGGTACCAAAGCCACGGCTCCGTCACATATTGAGACGAACAAGAAACGTGGATATTTCAAAACAACAGGCAAGACCATCTCCATGCTGGATACTGGATTTTCCCTAATGGACGGGCTGGGCACATCGGTCCCTATCCTGATCAAACCCGACATCCGCAGCCGGATAGAGGCACTGATACAGGATGTCGAGGATGGCAACAAGACACTTGATACGGCACTTAATGAAGGCACAGCCCTGATCAAGACGATGTTCTCCCAACTCGAGAAAGGCAAGAATGAGATGGTTTCCCGGCTGGCGGCGACCATCGAGGACGAGGCCGTGGAGGCTGACAGGAAGAACTATGTCGGAGTGTGCGACCAGTGTGGCAGGTCCATGAGGATCATAAAGACCGACAATGGGCGATTCGTGGGTTGTAGTGGTTATCCCCAATGCAGGAATACCTATCCGCTCCCGAAAAAAGGAGCCCTTTCGGTGCTACGTTCCATGACGTGCAAGAAGGGAGGTCTGGTCGTCATCAAGGTGGGGAACAAGTACCACTGGTCGGTGGGGATCGGTCCCTGTTTTACCTGTGAATCGGAGAAGGAATGCTTCCCGCCACAAGTAGTGGGTTCCTGTCCGAAATGCGACGGGGACATGATCGTCATCAAGACCAAGGATAGCTGTTTTCTGGGTTGCACCAATCGTTGCGGGAACACGCAATCCTATCCGCATAAAGGCCGCGTCACTCTTCTTGATGAACAGTGCGATAGCTGTGGATGGCATATGGTGCGGGTGAAGGAGAGAGGCAAGGATGCCCGCGAGTTCTGTGTGAACAGGAGTTGCAGGGCCAGAAACCGGAAGGGATGATGTCTGATGGAGGGTATGATGCATATTTCTGAGAAGGGTGTTTACTGTTTACTCCTGAAGAACACACTGTGTACGATCAGGGTGGGTAGCCTTGGGGAGATCCGGTTCAGACAAGGTTTCCACATCTATGTGGGTTCGGCCCTGGGTCCAGGCGGCCTCAAACGTGTTGCAAGACATGTGCGGCTTGCCAGCGAAAAGGATAAAGTTCCCAGATGGCACATTGATTATCTCAACCTTGACTCTCATTTTGAACTGGTTGGGGCCGTGTGCGCGGCTACCCCGAAGGATTTGGAATGTTCACTGGCAGGATCCCTTGATGGTGAATCAGTCCCTAATTTCGGTTGTTCGGACTGCTCATGCGGATCACATCTGTTCTATCGTGAGTTCTCTCCACTGGACGAGATAAGAACTTCGTTTACTGCATGCGGGCTTGAACCGGTTCTGATGTACGGGCAGCAGGCCACAGATGCGAGCTTGCCCTGATATAATTATTACGATATCCCTGGTGCAACTTATCTGATCTGATATTCAGGCGGTCAGGCCCATGGTTTGTCGAACATCCCGTTGCAGGCGATCTCCCGGAGGTCCTTGCGATGAGACGTGCGTTTTTTTGACATAGGATGGCCAATAGCAAGCACGGCCATCAGTTCCAGTGATGGGGGAGCCTGGAGGATGGCGTTCACCCGGTCGCTCTGGTTGAGGATCTCGCCCAGCCAGACAGCCCCAAGCCCCAGATCTTTACATGCCAGTAACATGTTCTGTATGGCGGCACCGATAGCCAGGATGTCC